>JACCSL010000607.1 GCA_013812995.1 Ardenticatenales bacterium
AGTATATCCCGCTTCTAGCTGGAAGGGGCGCTGAAAATCACTGGCTACCACCGCTTGGAGCTCGGACTCGCTGGGTATATGAACCACCTCTATGGAAAAAGGGGCTGCTGGCATGATCTGTTGCTGCGGAATCCCCTCTTCGCTTACCATAAAACGCGTCCGAAGCATCTCATGGCGTTCGATCAGGGCCGCAAAGCTTTTTTCGAGCGCGACGATGTCCAGGGGGCCTTCCAGCGTATAGGCTTGATGGATGTGATAGGCCGAGGCCGACCCACCCAACTGCTCGATGAACCACAGGCCCTCCTGCGAGAAGGAGAGCGGATAGAACATCTCGTAGCTTTTCTTTGCCAGGAGCTCCGCCAGGAGGGCGCGCTTTTCGTCCGGGGAGAGTGGTTGAGGATCCATGCTTTTACACTCCGTCTTGCTTCAGCCTCGTAAGTAGCTCCTCTATTTCTGCCTGGCTCAGCTCATCTATTCGCCTGAGCAGGTGAGACGCTTCGTCCATGGTGATGGCAGGGGCAGGCTGTTCGCGTGCCAGGGACGGATTGGCAATCAATGCTGCTAATTCCGCGATGGTGGGCGCTTCAAAAAGATCTTTGAGGGTCAACTGGGTCGCGAGCCGGGTAGAGAGACGCGCAATGACCTGGGCGGCCAACAGAGAATACCCGCCTATGCTGAAGAAGTTGTCATGGATGCCCACTCTCTCCATTCCCAATACCTCTTCCCATACCTCGGCCACGATTGTCTCCACATGATTCGTTGGGGCAACATAGGTCGTAGACCGGTGCGTGAATGAGGGAGCTGGCAGCCTTGCGCGATCAATCTTGCTGCTTGCCGTGCGTGGCAAATCGCTGAGGGTGACAAACTGGGTAGGTATCAGGTACTCCGGCAGCGACTCTCTCAGCATATTCTTTAGCTGTTGGATGTCGGCGTGCCCGGCAACTTGAAGGGTCAGATACGCAACGAGCGTGCTGTTGCCCAACTCATCTTTGTGGAGGGTGACGGCGGCCTCGCGGACCCCTGGGTGTCGATGCAGGGCAACCTCGATCTCACCCAATTCTACCCGATGTCCACGGATTTTTACCTGGGTATCGGAGCGACCCAAAAAGACGAAATTGCCGTCAGGCAACATATATGCCAGATCTCCCGTCCGATACAGCCGTGCCCCTAGCGTAAGGTCGAAAGGATTCTCCATAAATTTCTCCCTGGTCAATTCAGCCTGGTTCAAGTATCCCTCCGCGACTAGGTCACCGCCGATGTACAACTCTCCAACCACGCCGATCGGAACAAAGGCTAAATGGGAGTCGAGCAGGTAGACCTGGGCATTATCGATGGGTCTGCCAATGGGCGGCAGGGTTGGCCAGGCTTCGCGCGGTTGGCCCATCGTGTACGCCGTCGCCACATGGGTTTCCGTTGGGCCATATTGATTTACCAACTCGCAGGAGGGCAAGCGGCCAAAGAACTCCCGAATCTGGGGGGTTAGTACAAATTGTTCCCCCGCTGTAATGACCGCTTGGAGGGAGGTGGGCCACAGATCCAATGTGCTTGCAGCGGCAGCCAGGTTTTGCAAAACGATGTAAGGGACAAACAGTCGCTCGATCTCTTCTTGAATCATCCGGTGTAGCAGGGCCACCATGTCTCGTTGCACGTCTGCACGGATCAGGTGGAGATTCCCGCCCGTCGTAAGGGTCGAGAATATCTCTTGAAAAGAAACATCGAAGCTCAACGAAGCAAACTGAAGTACACGCACCCCCTCCGTTCGTGCGAACTGGGTTGCTTGCCATTGCAGAAGGTTCGCCAGCGGGCGATGGGGCATGATGACCCCTTTCGGCGTGCCGGTCGACCCAGAGGTGTAGAGGACATAGGCAGTATCCTGCAAATCAGGCAGCGATAGGAGCGGTCCGGGCTTGCGGTCCATGATCTCTGCCCATCCCGTATCGAGGTCAATTTGCTGGACATAGGAAGGTATTGGGCAAGGTAAGGGCTGCTTTTCTGTCAGTAGGAGATCGAGGCGCGCGTCCTCCACCATAAGCTGTAACCGTTGAGTAGGGTAGTTGGTATCCAGAGGAACATAGGCTCCTCCAGCCTTGAGGATAGCCAGAATAGCGACGATCATGGCATAAGAACGGTCAGCCAGGACTCCAACATATGCTCCCTGCCTCATGCCCCTCTCTCGAAGGAAACGGGCAAGCTGATTTGCGTGATTATTCAGCTCGCCGTAGGTCCATCGCTGTTCATTTGCCGTGATCGCCACCGCGCTTGGGCTTTGCTGCACCTGCTTTTCGAAAAGATGGATGCAGCTCAAAAGCGGGATTTGGGGGTTGTTCCCGGTGCTTTTTGTGAGGATAAAGGCTTTTTCCTGTTCGGAATGCAACTCAATCGCATAGACGGGGATTGTTGGCTCTTTTACGATCGTCTCCAGGATCTGTTGGTAGTGTTGGATCATCCGCTCGACGGTTCCCTGATCGAAGATGTCCGTATTGTATTCCCAGACAACTGTCATGGGCTCCTGGGAGGCGGTAGCGCTTGAGAAGCCAACTCGCTGTTCCGGTCGCGCCACGACGACAATATTCATATCAAACTTGGCCGAGCCGTTGGCCAACAACTCCTGGACGACATAGGAGAGGCCCGGAATTGCTACAGGCGGCAGCGGGGCACTATGAAAATGAAATGCATACTGGAATAGGGGGTTGTAATCCAGTGTGCGTTCTGGGTTAAGTGCCCCTACGATTTTCTCGAACGGATAATCTTGATGGGCGTGGGCCTCCAGTAAGGTCGTTTTTACCTTGTAAAGAAGCTCCGCGGCGCTCTCACTGGGGGCGAGCCGCGTGCGCAGGACCAGCATATTTACATACATGCCGATCGCATGCTCCATCTCCGAAAAGCGCCGGTTGGCGATACTGGATCCGACCAGGATATCTCTTTGCTGGGAGTAGCGATGCAGCAGGATCTTGAACGCTGTGAGCATCGTGATGAATGGCGTCACACCGTGCATCTGGCTCATCTGCCGGAGCGCCTCGAACAGGGGGACGGGAATGTCGAAGCGCCGATGAGTCCCTTGAAAGGTTTGGGCCTTTGGCCGTGGCCGATCGGTTGGAATCTGAAGCAAGCGCGGGCTGTCGGCCAGTTGGGCAAGCCAGTAGTCGAGTTGCTTCTGGGCCTGTTCCGTCTTCAGCCACGCCTGCTGCCAGACCGCGTAATCGACAAATTGCAAGCCTGGTTCGGGAGGGAGGGGGTAAGTTTTATCTGAATAGACCCTGTACAGCTCCAACAACTCTCGCAGGAATATATTCCAGGACCATCCATCGTGAACAATGTGGTGCTCAATGTGAAACAGCACCGCCCGATCGTCGGCTAGTTGGAAGAGCGCCCAACGCACAAGGGGCAATCGATCGAGTTGGAAAAGCTGTCCCATGTGGTCTTCAATTTGGTGGCCCAGCACTTCTTGTTGCACGCTCGTTTCAAGCCCGGTCATATCCACTGTGGTTAGTTGCGCGGGGAAGGGCTCGTGGAGCATCTGAACGGCAATCCCATCCTGCTCGACGAATGTGGTGCGAAATATCTCGTGCCGTCGGATGATTTCATCAAGAGCGCTCTGAAGAAGAGCCAGCTCCAGTTTTCCTGTAAAAGTGATGAGGGATTGGAACTGGTATGCCCGGCTGGTCGGTGACAACTTTTGCAGGATCCACAACTGCTCTTGGGAGGCTGAAAGCGGAAAAATTCGGTCGCTCGCGAGGCGTGAGGGGGGAGGCATGCCTTTCGCAGGGCCGTTTTGCCGCTCCTGATTGATGAGTGCGGCAAGTGCTGCGAGGGTGGGGTGGGTGAAGATATCACGGGGGGATAGCTCTACCTGCATGACGTCTCTAACACGCGCGGCGAGCTGGGTCGCCAGCAGGGAGTGACCTCCCAACGTAAAGAAATCATCTGATGGCGCAGGATCAGGCACTGCAAGCAGCGCACCCCACAGCGCTGCCAGCGCCTTTTCCGTCGGTGTATAGGGGTACGAAGCCGCTGGCTCCCGTCGTTGGGCCGGAGAGGGCAAGTTTTTCTGGTCGATCTTCCCGCTGGGTGTTCGGGGCCATGCCTCAAGCAACATAAACGCCCCAGGAACCATGTAGGCAGGTAGCGTCCTACTCACGAATGCCTTCAATGTCTCCGGAGCAACCTCCTCACGAGACTTCACAGCATAATAGGCAACGAGCCAACGATGGTCTGGCGAATCCTCCCGCACCACGACGACTGCCTGTTGAACAGCGGCGTGCTGTTGAATCGCGCGCTCGATCTCGCCCAGTTCGATGCGATAACCACGCACCTTCACCTGAAAATCGGTTCGACCGACGAAAACCAAGTTTCCATCAGGAAGATGCGAGACAAGGTCCCCTGTTCTGTAGAGCCGTCGCCCTGGTAGCTGGCTGAAGGGGTCGGGGATGAACCGTTCAGAGGTGGTAGATGGGCTTTGCCAGTACCCATAGGCCAACCCAACGCCGCCAATATAGAGCTCTCCCACCTCTCCGGGTGGTACCGGGTGCCCCCCCTCATCAAGAATATGCAGGTCGAGATTTTGGATGGCTTTGCCGATGGGAGTCCTGCGCTCGGCAGTCAAGGTTGGTGGTACAGAGTACAGGGTAGAGCAGACCGCCACCTCTGTTGGGCCGTACCCATTCAGGAGGGTTAGCGCAGGAACGAGAGACTTGATTTTGACCAGAATAGCCTCGGGAATTGGCTCCACACCGACCAAGAGGCGTTTCAGGTGCAACTGGCTGGCTCTGGTAGCCAGCCAGTCAGCCAACCCTTCCAGGAAGAAAGGTGGAAGATAGCCGCTCTCGATTTGCTCTTCCTCAAGCCAGGCCCAGAGCACCTCAGGCTCCCCCCGCAGGGGTTCGGGAACCAGATGTAGCGTCCCGCCCACAAAAAAGGCCGAAAAGATTTCGTATACGGACACATCAAAGCTGATGCTGGTCCACAAACTAAAGCGGCTCCCAGCCGGAAGCGGACAGCACTTCTCAAACGCCTCTACCAGATTGAGGATCCCCTTGTGATGACAACAGACCCCTTTCGGCTTCCCTGTCGAACCAGAGGTATAGATGATGTAGGCGATCTGCTCGGGTACCCGTGAAGGAGGTGAGAAGCTATTGGGCAGTCTTGTATCGAGAAGGGAATAGGGGATGATTTGTACCTTCGATTGGGGTAGCTGCTCTGCCAGACTGCCCTGGGTAACCAGGAATGACATCTGCGCATCTTCCATGAGGAAAGCCAGCCGCTCCCTGGGATACTGCGGGTCAAGTGGAACGTAGGCGGCCCCGCTTCGCAGGATTGCCAGAAGGGCAACGATGAGCTCGACGGATATCTCCATCGCCAGCCCCACCGGCATGCCCGGCCTCACCCCTTGCTGGTGCAGCGTATGGGCGAACTGATTCACCTGCCGATTCAGCACCTCGTAGGTGATAGCCTCCTGCTTAAACTTGATTGCCGTTGTAGCTGGTGTGCTCCGGGCATAGTGCTCAACCAGGCCATCCAAACAGACCGAGGTCAAATCGCTGCGGTGTGTCATCGGCTCAAATTCTTTCATCCTTGCTGTCCCTTATCTGGTTGGCCTTGATGCCGGCAAGCTCCAATTGTTCTATCAACATATCCCAGCATTCACCTATGGCTGATTCCTTGAAGCCGCAGCATTGCAGGGCAACCTCCACCGCTCCGCCCTCTCGGGTGATGATGAAATCGATATCACCCTCCCGGCAGGGATCGCGCTGCGCCAGCTGCGCGACCAATCCATAATCCTCTGCTTCCTCACCCGATGCCTTCGGCTGCTCATAAAAATTAAGGGTGAGATGGTGCTTGCTCCCTGCAAAGGCAGCGATCCAGCTCTCCCATTCATCGGATGCGGCGAGCTGTTCAAAAAGAGTAGCGTAATTGATCTCATGGTATCTCACGAAATCCATCACCCCCAACAGCTTTTCCAGCGCTTTCTCGACCGGGTGCTGTGCCTCGATCGGGATTAACAGCGGAAAGGTATCGGTCAGATCCCCGACCACCGAAAAATAGTGCTGCTCCCCATAAACCCTTCCGTGGTAAAGAGCCCAGAACGGGACAGCGGCACAGCCCGACCACAAGGAGAGCGCCCGCGCACAGACAAGATAGAGCTGGTTGATCCCGAGTTGGGATTCTTGTTCTCGGGTTAATACACTCAGGTCGTAGGAGACGCGTTTGATATACGGGGTGGGAGTCACATCCCTCATAGAGAGGAAAAATGCGTCGAGCTGCTTGCTATGCGCGAGGAACGATTCCATATACGCTTTATAGGGTTGCAGCGCTCCTACCGATTGCTGCCGGCGGGCAGCAACATAGGCCTCATAGGAGGTGGTGAGTGGAGGGAGCTCCAGAGCCTCTCCCTGAAGCATAGCCCAGTACAGCTGCTCGATCTCGTTGACAAGGATATTCTGGCTTTCCCCATCGGCGATGGAGTGACTGATACACCAGAGTAACCGCAACGTGGTCGGAGTCTCCTGTACCAAGGCCAGGCGGAACAGCGGGGGTGAGGTCAGGTCGAACGGGTAGGTAAACAGGGAAGCGATAGTCCTATAAAACGTGCCGATGGCATCGGGGCTATAAGGCGTGAGATCAAGGAAGGGTAGCGAGAGCCCTTGCAGTTGGTATTCGTCGACAACGATCATCCCGTTCGGTGCTGTACGAAAGGCTGCCCGGAGTAGGGGATGGCGCAGGATGATCTCCCGCACAATCGCTTCGATCCCCTCAGCCGTTCCGCCATGCAGAAGTGGCAGGTGGATGACGATCTGGGCGGAGGCTTCTTTGCCCCTCTGCACCTCCACGGTGCGCCGATTGGCCGGGCTCGCAGGGAAAGCGCGAATAGGAGTCTTTTCGAAGGTGGAGGGCGAAAGAAAAGCTTCTACGAAACGATCCACGACCTCTTGTGGCACGAGCTCTTCCGAACCGTGCGCCCTTTCTGCGGTTTTGGGCTCCGGCAACTGCGGGAACCTGCGCCGGGAGCTGTCCAGGTGGTCAGCCAGCGCAGTGATGGTGGGATAGGTGAAGATATCGGCGATTCGACATTCAACCCCCAGCCGCTCCTGAATTGCTACGCTGAGCGAAATAGAGAGGAAAGAGTTACCCCCTAACTCGAAGAAATCCTCATCAATGCCGACCTCCGTGAGATGAAGCAGGTCGGCCCAGATGTCTGCGAGCGTTTTTTCAGTAGAGGTTCGAGCTGCCACCATCTCTTTTTCGCTGGAACGTCGCTGTTCTGAAAAAAGAGACTCCAACTTGTTGCGGTCCATCTTGCCGTTTGTCGTGTACGGTAGCTGGTCCAGCTTGACGTAGACTCTTGGGATCATGTAGTGGGGCAGCTTGTCTTGCAAGTAGGTACGCAGCTGGACCGGAGAAAAGGTATCGGCTGCATAAAAACAAACCAGTTGCTTGTTCGTCATATCGCCCCAGGCAATAACCGCCGTGTCCTTGATGAAAGGACAATTTCTGATGCTTGCTTCGATCTCTTCCAGTTCGATTCGGTAACCGCTAATTTTGACCTGAGAATCGCTCCGTCCCATGAATTCCAGACAAGTTTCACCTCTATCGGTAACGATGAGACGCCCCAGATCGCCTGTTTTATACATACAAGCGTCGGGGACGGAGGAAAATTTATCGGGCAGAAATGCCTTCTTGCTCAGTTCGGCATTCTGGTATCCCAGGGCAACCCCACGACCACCAATATAGATTTCCCCTGTTACATACGACGGGCACAAATTTCCCATCTGATCCAACACATACAATTTGTAGTTGGGGAGTGGGAAACCAATCGGAATCTTGCCCTGCTCGATAGAGAAATCGACCCAATACCCCGTTGCATTGATGGTTGCCTCGGTGGGGCCATAGATGTTGTGGAAGCGTACTGGCGAGTCCACGAGTTTGCCCCATAGATGCGTCTGATTGTAATAGAGGGACTCGCCCCCAATGATGACATAGCGTAAATCGGGTAGCACGCCCAGGGTTGAATCTTTGTGCTTTTCGAGCAGGTTCAACATGTGGATCCAGTGAGACGTTACCACATCGAAATGGGTGATCCGCGCTTCCCGCAACCACTTCAACAACAGATAGGCGTCCGTCAAGATAGATTCCGGAATGGGGAGCAGTGTTGCCCCGGATACAAAGGCTGGAAAAATTTGCTGAATAGAAGGATCAAAGGTAATGGGGGCGTTCTGGCACAGCCGGGACTCACTCGACACCTCGTAGTAGAGGCAATAATAGTGGATGAAATTCAGCAGGCTGTCATGGCTGATTCGAACACCCTTCGGCTTCCCCGTCGTTCCAGAGGTGTAAATAAGGTAGGCGGCCTGATAGCGGTCAACCAGGATATGAATATCGTCGACGGGTTGCTCTGCAACGCGCCCCGCGTCGGCCTCCAGCACCTCGATTGTGACGCCCGGTAGGTCACGATGTGCAAAGGTCATGGCATAGACGGATTTCTCCGTCAATATCGTGGTTGCCCTTGCATCTTCCAGGATAAAACGGATGCGCTCAAGGGGATCATTTGGCGAGATAGGTATAAAACTCCCGCCGACCTTCAGGATAGCCAAGATAGCCGCATAAGCGAGAAATGTCCGTTCGAAGGCAACCGCAACAACATCCCCCACCTGGATCCCATCTGCGACCAGGAGATGCGCCACCTGATTCGACAGAGCGTTTAATTCAGTATAACTCCATGCCTGGCCTTGAATCTCAACGGCAGGGCGGGTGGCATGATTCTTTGCTGCCTCGAAAAAGAGATGGAGCAGCGACCTCTCACTGGGGAATGCCCCTTCGCTAGCATTAAATTCGTCCCACGCTTGGTGATCTTTCTCGCTTAAAAATGATAGGTCAGCTAATTTCATATCTTCTCCTGCAAAATCGTCTTGAGAGCAGCTGCAATCTCCAGTTCTTGGCCCTCAAGAACCGTTTCCATGACGATGACCAATACCTCTTCCAAAACAATCGTCTCGATACGAGGGGAGCCCTGCGCCAGCTGCTTTGCGACCCCCTGTGCCTCCAACCCGCTCTCCGGCGTGAAGGTGACCACCACGCAGTTTGTCGGTCCATCGGCCAACGCTTCTTCCATGGTAAAGTGAGAGGGGGACAGACAAATGGCGGGGCTTCTGCTGAGGATGGTTATGAGTCGATCGGCTTGTTGAGCGTACCTCTCCCACCGTGTCTCGTGGTCGGCGTCGAGCCACTCGCGCAGCGCGAACACCGTGCCGACGATGGTGGTGCGATCCAGCTTAAAGGGACGACCAAAAGAGAGGTGTTGACCGGATTCATACTGAGTGAAATCAAGTCCCGCCACCGCGCGAATCAGCGATTTTCGCCCGCAGATAAATCCGCCCGAATTCGGTCCCCAAAAATATTTTGCACTAAAACAGACGAGATCGGCCCCTGCTTCGGTAAAACTCGATAGTCGTTGAACGGGATAATTGAGATAGGCAGCATCGACCAGCACGGGAATGTGGCGATGATGGGCCACGGAGATCGTCTCTGCCAATGAACAGGTACCGGGAAGCGCGTCGAGATGCGCGGGAACCACAATCGCTGCCGTCGCTGGCCCGATGGCAGCATCCAGCTGCTCCCCACTGCTGGCATCTACCTCAACCAGACGGGCTCCGGTCAGCCTCACCATGCGATCATATTTATACCGATGGCTGCGTTGGATGATGATCTCGTTTTTGAACCCTTCTACGGTGGGTAATCCTTCCCATGCGTTGCCGTTCATTCCTGTGATGCAGGCAGCCGTTCCAAGCGCGATGGCAGCCGCTGCACCGGATGTGACCCGTGCCGCTTCAGCTTGAACCATCTCGGCGATCAGCTCTCCGGAGCGATCCAGGAGCTCCACCATGCTGCAAAAAGAGCCATTGATTTGCGTCATGGCTTCCCACACGGTTGGCG
>JACCSL010000620.1 GCA_013812995.1 Ardenticatenales bacterium
TGCATCATGTTGATGGCTATTCCTACCACTAGAAAGGAGATTGCCAGGCGATGGCAACGCTTTTCCGCGCCGCGCCATTCCTCCCACGGCTTAAGCTCGTGGGTCTCCTGGCGCTTACCTTATGAGCCGATTGAATGAGCACCTGGAGCATATCCGTAACACCGTCGTGCCGACGCGCGGCGCGGCACAGGTAGGGTTGGACGCCGCCTATATCGCAGAGATCGAGGCGCGGGCACAGCCGCCGCTCTTGGCGCGCGGCCTCGAACAGTGGAACGCAGGCTACCTCTATGAGCAGCACGAGACGCTGGAATGGCTCTGGCGCGCCACCGACGAGCCCGTGCGCGACCTGTTCAAGGGCATCATCCAGAGCGGGGTCGGGGGGTACCATGTTCTGAACCGCAATCGCAAGGGCGCGCTGGGGAAATGGACTGGCGCGCTCGGCTATCTGGCCCCCTTCGACTCGCTGCACCCCTACGCCATCGACGTTGGGCACCTGCGGGCGCAGCTAGCGGAGGCCCGGGAGGCATTGCTGGCCGAAGAGGAGCCCGACTGGGAGGTACAGGAGGTGCGGGTGAAACAGATGAGCGTGCGCTGGGTAGTCCGCCAGGCCGCGCCGCGCGTCTCGTCGCTCCTGCGCCGCCTGGATCGCGCCTGGGAGGAAAGCCCGTTGAGCGTCCTTGGCAATCTGCGTGGCGTGACCGAGGAAGAAGCAACCCGCTTGCCCGAAACGCGGATGCGCTCCATTGCCTACCTCATCGCCCACCTGGGGGTCGGCAAGGCCATCGTGGCGGCGCGCTGCGCTGGCGATGAGGCGCTCTCCTTTCAGGACGTCGCCCCACCCGAGCCGTGGCGTGACCTGCCCCATTGGGCGAGTGAGATACAGGAGCGGCTTCGCCGTGTGGTGGGCTTCCTCACGGAGGAGGCGCTGGATGAGATGCGGCCCCTCTTTGGCACAACGCTTTCCCTGGAGCGCATTCTGGAGGCCACTATTGAGCACGATATTTACCACGCGGGCGAGATCAACCTGCTGCGCGAGTTGTACCGAACGGATAAAACGTAAAACGTAATAAGGCAGGAAGGACTGCTGTCTTTTTCGTTTTACGTATTATGTTTTACGAATGGAGGTACCATGTCATTTCTGCGAACTCTTTTTGGGCAAAGAAACGATCCACAGACGGCGGTCGAGCGATTGGCAGAGTATGGCGTCGCAGCCACCCTGCGGGCGAAGCTTGCCACCCTCATCGTCTCCGCCCCGGAGCGGGACCTCTACCGTTTTCATCCATTTTTCCTGGCAGATGCGTTGGGAATCGCACATCCTGAGATTTTCGACCTGCTCGCCCCTGCGGTCATGAGTGGGCTATTTAACCTGAACTGGGAGGCGCACTGTCACTGCGGAAACAGCCAGGTTGCCTGGACCTCGCTCCGCGAGGCTCGCCACCATCAGACCTGCACTGCCTGCCAGGGCTCCTACGACGCAAGCCTGGATGATGAGATCGCTGTTTCTTTTACTGTCAACGACACAGTACGTCCGCTCGGTACTGCGGCCCAGGACCCTGTGCACCACCAGCGGATGGTTTCACGCTATGGTCATTTCAAGGGTCACGACTTGCTGACGGTTCAGGTTTTCCGCAACTTGTTCGTGAACGAGCCGCTTCCTACGGGGGAAAGCTTCGAAGTGCGCCGCATGGCGGTGCTCTTCACGGACCTGGGGGGCTCGACAGCACTCTACGCGCGCCAGGGCGACCCGCGTGCCTTCAGCCTGGTGCGCGAGCATTTCGATGTGCTGCTGCGGGTCATCAACCACTCCGGGGGCGTGGTCGTGAAAACCATCGGCGATGCCATCATGGCCGCGTTCCCCCGCAGCGAGAATGCGCTGCGAGCGGCATTGGAGAGCCAGCGCGCCATGACCGCCTTCAACCGCGAGCGCCAACTGGAGGCAGAGGATTACCTGCTGCTCAAGGTGGGGATTCACGCGGGACCGTGCCTGGTGGTGACATTGAATGAGCGCCTTGACTACTTCGGGACCACGGTCAACGCGGCATCGCGCGTGGAGGGGCAGGCTGCCCCGGGTGAGGTGCTCTTTACAGAGGAAGTACGGCAGGATATTCAGGATTCCTCCCTCCTTCAGCCCCTACGATTTACTCAGGAGGAACTCCGGCTGCGCGGCCTCGACGAGCGCGCCTTTACCATCTATCGTGTCAGCCATCCTGAGCCCCTATCGTCAGGTTGAGAGGAGTCTCCGGAGGTCATGGATCCACTGCTGGAGCGTCA
>JACCSL010000646.1 GCA_013812995.1 Ardenticatenales bacterium
AGCCAACCAGGGTCAGGGCACGGCACAGCGCCTGACGGATAGGCGGTTCGTCATCGACCACCAGGAGCCGGGGAGGCGTGGCAGGCGGAACAGACAAAAGTGGGTTAGTCATTGTTTGGATCCTGCAGGGCTTCGAGCGCGGGTAAGCACACCGTAAATGTAACCCCGCTTCCTTCAGGCAGGTTCTGTGCCGTCAGCGTACCACCATATTGGGTGATCAGCTCATGGCTGATGTAAAGCCCCAGCCCGGTTCCTTTCCCTTTGGTGCTGAAGAAGGGTTTAAAGAGATGAGGAAGGTGGTGGAGGGGAATGGATTGCCCATGTGTCGTACATCTGAGGTAGACATAGGAATCCTCCGATGATAGGTCGAGATCGAGCTGCCCGTGTGGGGGGAGGGCCTCCAGGGTATTCAAGATCAAATTCAAGCACACCTGTGTCAGAGCATCGGGGTCCGCCAGCACGGGCGAGACGGGGCGCAGCGCCACGTTGACCTGTGCTTGAGCCTCCTCAATCTGTTGGCGTAGCAGCCGCAGGGCCTGCCCCACAATGATATCAAGCCATACCGCTTGGGGGGGATCTGTAGCGGGGCGCGCCAGATTGAGAATCCGCCTGCTTCCCTGACCCAACCGTTCAATCTCTCGACGGATCAGCAGGAGCGAACTCTCCTTCTCCTCGGGCGTAATGGGAAAATCGAGAATCAGATCCAGGTGGCTCTGAATGGCCTGAAGGGGGTTATTGATCTCGTGCGCGAGCGTGGCGGCCAAGCGTCCTACCGCCGCGAGACGCTCTGCCTGGGCCACCCGCTGAAGGGCCTGCTGGCGTTCCGTAATGTCGCGGCTGATGCGTAGGATAGCAGGCTGCCCTTCATAAGAAATAGGGACCTGGCTAACCTCCACCAGCAGCTCATCGTCCTGCCCTGGGCGACGGATGATCTCCAGATGCAGACCAGGCGCGTCGTCCAGCCTGGTGCCAGGCCCCTGGGGATAACTCACATCTTGCAGGGTCATCTCCAGCAGCCGGGTCTGTGGCACCCCGTACATGGCACTCGCTCTACTATTGGCCGCGATAATACGTCCATTGATGGGCAAAATAATGAGAATGGCATCGTGGGCGGCCTCAAACAGTTGGCGATACTCCTCTACGGACTGTTGTAGCGCCTCCTCGTGTTGCTTCCGTTCCGTAATATCAACCACAAAACCTTCGAGAGCCAGGCACTCCCCGGTTGCCGCGAAGACCCCCTGACCCTGCTCCCAGCCACATTTTTCGCTTCCCTCGGCGGTGCGGAGGCGATAGGTGGCCTGGAAGGGCTGCCGAGAAGCCATAGCCTCCTGAATCGACTGCCACATCGCAGCGCGATCCTCTGCATGAACAAGGTCACCATAGGGCTGCGCTCCCGGACCCACCAACTCTGCGGGCAGGTAGCCAGTCAGATTCACCGCGCCCTGGCTGAGGAAGGTCATCGTTCGCTGCATGGTGGGTTTGCCCCGATAGGCCATGCCGGGCAGGTGGCTCATCAAGGTCGAGAGGAGGCGCTGGCTCTCACGTAACTCTCGCTCCGCCTGCCATATCCGCAGGGAGCGGCGCACACGCTGAAGCAAAAGGGGCAGCTCAAACGGTTTGGTAATGTAATCCGTCGCCCCCACCTCGAAGGCCCGCGCCATCCAGTGAAGATCATTGAACCCCGTCATCAGAACAATCGGGATCTGCTCGCCGTCTACCAGGTCGCGAAGGGCCTGACAGGCCGCGAGCCCATCCATGGATGGCATGTGAATGTCCATCAGGATGAGATCGGGATGCACCTGCTGGTAGCTCACCAGGGCCTCATCCCCCGTCGTTGCCACGGCGACCTGATATCCCTCAGTCACAAAAAAGTCGCGGAGGAGATCCATGAGCCCTTGATCATCATCCACGACCAGAATGGTTTCCTGGAGTAAAGTGTCTCCTAATGTTTCTCTCATTGCTCTGTGCCTTCTTTCATGGGGCTACCGGAATCATCACTGTACCCGCCTCGCCCTCGACCTTGGGCTGGAGCGTCAGCCCCACGGCGGCACCGTCGTAGCTAGCGGGCGGCAGGTTGAGGCGCAGTTGGTACACGTCCCGCACCTGTTCCCCCGCGCGAAGCGACGTGACCGGGAGTGCGCCCAGCATGAGCCCATCAAGCTGCACGCTCTCCAATGAGCCCGCCAGCGGGCCAGCGGGCCAGAGCGTGAGGGTGTGCTCCTGCGTGATGGAAGACGTGGCCTTCCAATAGAGGGTGAGTTCCAGGTAGACACCGGAGCGCCGCTCAATCCAGCGCTGGTCATAGCCCTGGAGGGCCAGGCTATTGGCCTCGAAGGTCAGCGGGTGCGTGGGGCGCTGGGTGACCGGGGGCAGGCCATCGGTGGGGAGAAGATAGAAGAGGTCGGGGAAGTACGTGGGAGCCTGGCGGTAGCGTCCCGCCGCCAGCCCCTCGACGATTTCCGTCACGAGCTTTAGATCGACGACCTCGCGCGTGAAGTAGATCGTGCGTCCCGCCGCCCAGCGCGAGCGCAGTTCTTCTCGTACTTCCTCAGCGGGCAGCGCCTCCAGGCGGTTGGCATAGAGCGGCTCCAGGTGGGGCAGGTTGTAGCGCGCGCGGGTGTACTGGACGATGGCGAGCGGCGCGTGCTGGTAGGCAATCACGCTCATCCGCTCGTCGCCCTCCGCCATGAGCGTCAGCAGCTCCACAAAGTCCATACCCACGGTGTCATTGCTCTGATCTATCCGGGGTCTGATCTCGACCCCGGCGCGGTAGGCGGCGACGAGCAGCGGAGCCGCTATCGCCACGACGAGCAGCGGGGCCACCCAGCGGGGCACTGTCTGGCGCTGGGCAACAAAGTCAATCCCGCGCTGACAGGCCAGCGCCACCCCGATGAGCAGCATGGTCGTCAGCGGAATCAGCATGGTGTCGATGTCATAGACGTTGTAGCTCAGGCCAAAGTAGAGGAAGGCCAGAGAGAGCAGCGTCATCGGCAGGGAGAGGTAGCCGCCTACGAGTAGACCAATGGCTCCAAGCGCCACCAGGAGAGGGCTGTGCATCTGTTCCCCCTGGAGCGCCAGCAGGCGCGTTAGCTCCTGCCATGCCTCGCCAAAGGTTGGCGGGAATTGCACCACCTCCCACCACTCGCGGGACTGAATCATCGAGAGCATCATGCGCGGGTCGCTGGCGTCCGCGTAGATGCGAGCCATGCCACTCTCGCGGTTCATCTGCACGGCCAGCGGTAGGTAGGCATAGAAAAGCAGCAGGGGCGCGCCGCTCAGCCCGACCCAGAGCAGCCGCCGGAGCCACTGTTGCCAGCTATCCCGCCGCGCGAGAAGCATCCAGAGCAGCAAGATAGGCACGAGGAGCAGCGCGGTGCGATGGTGCGCCGTCATCACCCCGAATGTCACGCCCAGCGCGATGAGATAGCCGCGCTCGTGCTCGGCCTCCCGCCACGCCAGCGACAGCCAGAGCGCCAGGAGAATCAGCGTCAGGTTGAGCATGTAG
>JACCSL010000654.1 GCA_013812995.1 Ardenticatenales bacterium
ACCTTGGACGCGGTAGAGTTGCCCCTCGTAGCGCACCAAGTCCCCCGGCTGATAGGGATAGCGCCGCCGCCGGATGGAGTACCGTCCCTGGGAGACCTTCGGCCCCCGATAGCGGCGCAGATTTTCCCCATCGAGATTGCGATTGCGCGTGCGTCGTCCGTTGTTGAGTCCCTGCGCCTTGACTACCTCGCCCGTACGGGTGTCTATATATTTCGCATCATAGAAGATCTGGAGCGTCCGGCGATTGCGACGTACCTGTTCCAACAAAAGCGGTTCCGCCCGGTGTTGGCTGCTGCTGCCTGCTATCACAAACGCATCATTCGCGTGCGACTTGGGCAACTCCAACTCAATGCGACGGTTTTTGGTGATATACCCATAAGTGGCCTCGGCTCCCAGGGCCTTGACCAACCGCCAGTGCACCAAGCTCATGAACGTTTCAGGTCGGAACGATTTCAGGGGCGGCTCCCAGCCCCACAAAAAACCGCCTGGCTGGTGGTTCTCGGGGGCGTGGCAGCGCGTGCAGAGCGTGACCAGGTTGGCTGGTCGGTCACTCCCATCACCGCGCCAATAGCCTAGGTGATGCACTTGAAAGACTTTTTCCTTGGCCCGATTCGCACAGGTGGGGTTCTGGCAGGCATGTTCATCACGGTGCAAGATGTACTCTCTGAGGTTCCAGAAGCCTGCCTGCTCGCCCTGTTGATACCCTGTTCCCTCAATAGTTGGCTCTTTGAGGCGCTGTATATCGAAGCTAGCCACCTCAATGACGATGCGCGTGATGGGTAACACGGCGCACAAACGGTCGATCAGGCGTAGATGGCTGTCGAGCTTATGCTGAATCGACGGGGCCAGCCAGCCCTCCGCCTGGCGGCGATTGTCAAAACGCGGCTTGCGATGGCGGGTGCGACGGCGACGCCCGCCGCGATACATGGCCCGCTCGGCGAGGCGCGCCGACATGCCCACCAACAGCTTCAGCTCGCCCCCTATCAGCTCCTCCTTCTCGGTCACGGCGGAAAAACCGACCGTCGCATACCCGGCATCCACACCCAACGTGATCGGTTGCGTAGAGCAACGGCTCGGATATAACAATTGGATGGTGAAGGGTGTCCGGGCTACGATCCGTGCCTGACCCGCCTCCAGAAGTCGTCGCGCCTTGCGCGGCGTGGTGGGCATCAAGGGCTGCCCGTCCTGATGTAACACGCAAACTTTCATCCTACCAACTCCTTTCGTAAGCTGTATCACCAGGGAATGGCCCTGGCCCCCCAGCAAGGGTGGTCCACTTCGCCAATGTTCATCAGTGGTTTGTTACCCGCCGCACTTCGCCTACCCTCAGCGATGTTTAACGACGGGCCGCAGGGGTCGGAGCTAGTGGAGTACCCCGACGTGCCTATTTCATTCACCGCGAACGTAGCCCCGTCACGCCGTAGCGTGGTGGCTGAGGTCCTAATCAACTGGGCTTGCCGGAGCAAGCCCCCGAGTTCCACTCGGGGGTTGTTGACAGTCCCCTTCCTGCATTCTTTCTATTATGTCAACAGCCGTACCAGGAGTGCCTTCTGCGCGTGCATACGATTCTCTGCCTGATCCCACAGCCGCGACTGTGCCCCATCCGCGACGGCATCGGTGATTTCCTCGCCGCGATGCGCGGGCAGACAATGCAGCACCACTGCCTCGGCATGGGCATGGCCCAGCAGCGCCTCGTTCACCTGATAGGGTGGGAAGACGCGCAGCCGCTTCTCTGTTTCGGCTTCCTGCCCCATGCTGGTCCAGACATCGGTATAGATCGCATCAACGCCGCGCACCGCCTCTATCGGGTCCTGGAAGAGCTTGACCCGCGCCCCCCGTGCCAGGGCTGCCTCGACGACCTGTGTGGGTGGCTCGTAGCCCTCCGGCGTGGCCGCATGAACGGTGACGCCCGCATGGATCGCCCCATTGACCAGCGAGGTGAGAACGTTGTTGCCATCCCCCACGTACGCCAGCGTGCGCCCCTCGAAGGAGCCCCACGCTTCCAGCAGGGTGAGGTAGTCGGCCAACCCCTGGCAGGGATGGTTGTAATCACTCAGCCCATTGATGACGGGCACCGGAGAATACTCGGCCAACTCGACGATGTGGGCGTGCTCGAAGACACGCGCCATGATCGCACTGACGTAGCGCCCGAGGACGCGGGCTACATCGGCCACGCTCTCCCGCTTGCCCAGTTGAATCTCATTCGGGCTGAGGTAGAGCGCGTGACCGCCCAGTTGAAGCATGCCCGTTTCAAAAGAGACGCGGGTGCGCAGGCTTGGTTTCTGGAAAATCATTCCCAGACTCTTGCCCGCCAGGAGCGGCTCATTCTGCCCCTGCTCGCGCAGCTCGCGTTTGAGTTTTTGGGCAAGGCTCATCAGGTCATCAAATTGTTCTTTGGTGAGGTCCGCCAGGCTCAAGAAGTGTTTCATATTTTCGATTATTCCGAGGGTGCGTGGTCTGAAGGGGGGACAACGATTGGGCGTCTTAGCGCCGCGACGAGTATGACACAAGTTTAGCACACAGGCGAGCCAGGTTCAACAGCGAAAATGGAAAGGGGAAAGGGGAAAGGCAAAGAGCAAAAGTCAAAAGTAACAACATTTTTACGTCGCTTTTGCCTTTCCCCTTTCCGTTCACTCCACGGTATTTCGCAGCGTGCCAATCCCCGCCACCTCTACCTCGACGACATCGCCTGCCTGAAGCGGCCCGACACCGGCGGGCGTGCCAGTCATTACGATGTCGCCCGGCTCCAGGGTCATGACAGCCGTGATGTAGCTGAGCAGGTGCGGCAGCGAGAAGATGAAGAGACTCGTGTTGCCATCCTGCCGCACCTCGCCATTGACCAACGTGCGCACCTGGGCCTGTGTCGGGTCGAACTCGTCGGCGCTGATAATCCAGGGGCCGACAGGGCAGAAAGTGTCAAAGCCCTTGCCGCGCGTCCACTGTGGGTCCTTGCGTTGCAGATCGCGCGCGGTGACATCGTTGCCGCAGGTGTAACCAAAGATGACCTGCATGGCATTCTCCTCCGTCAGGGCGCGGCAGCGTTGGCCGATGACGAGCACCAGCTCGCCCTCATGCTCCACCTTCTCGCTGAGGGGTGTCAGGCGAATGGATTCCTCCGGGCCGATGATAGAACTGGGCGGCTTGAGGAAAAGAAGCGGCTCCGTCGGCACCTCGTTGCCCAGCTCCGCCGCGTGCGCCGCGTAGTTGCGGCCCACGCAGAGCACCTTGCTCGGGGCAACGGGGGCCAGCAAGGTCACCTCATCCAGGCGACCCACCGCCGCCCCCCTGCCATGCGCCTCAAAGGGGGAGCCCATGAGCGCGAACACACTCCCCTCTTCGAGCAGGCCCCACGCGGGCTGGTTCTCGTGGGCAAGGTAGCGAATCACTTTCATAAGTATTTTTCTCCTCGGGCGTGTGGTGGGAGCCAAGCAATCACAGTGCCTGCTGATGCGGCGCGATTATAAGGGGCGGGGGCGGTGGCTGACAAGGGGGGCTACTTGTACCCCTCCGGGGCTAACACGGGCACAGCGAACCTAAAGCGTCGGAGTATGCGATTGTCCTGGATATAGTCGGAAGACGCTTTGACACCCGCTTCCCTTCCTGATACGATACCGAGCGTTTTGACATGCGAGGCCCACGGGCCTTTTTTGTGTCTATAATTCAGGAGGAAGCTAGTGGCGAAAGAGAAAAAAGTACGCGTTGCCATTATTGGGATGGGCAATTGCGCCAATTCCCTGATCCAGGGAATTCAATTTTACAAAAATGCGGCGGACACGGACCGCGTGCCCGGTTTGATGCATGTGAACCTTGGCGGCTACCATATCCGCGATATCGAATTTACAGCCGGCATTGATATTGATAGCGAGAAGGTCGGGCGGGATCTTTCCGAGGCGATGTGGGCCGGACAGAACAACACCATTCGCTTCGCGGATGTGCCAAATATGGGCGTCAAAGTCTACCGGGGCATGACGCACGACGGCCTGGGCAAATATCTCCAGGAGCGCATCAAGAAGGCATCCGGCCCCACCGATAATATCGTCGAGTTGCTCCGAGATACCAAGACCGACGTGGTGATTTCCTACCTGCCGGTGGGCTCGGAGATGGCGACCAAGTGGTATGTCGAGCAGATTCTTGATGCGCGCTGCGCCTTCGTGAACTGTATCCCGGTCTTCATTGCCCGCGAGCGGTACTGGCAGCAGCGCTTCCACGAGGCGGGTGTGCCGGTGATCGGCGATGACATCAAGTCGCAGGTCGGGGCCACGATTGTCCACCGCGTTCTGACGAGCCTCTTTCAGGATCGTGGCGTGAAGCTGGAGCGGACCTCCCAACTCAACGTGGGCGGGAACATGGACTTCTACAATATGCTGGAGCGCAGCCGCCTGGAGTCCAAGAAAATCTCCAAGACGAACGCGGTGACCTCACTGCTGGAAGAGCCGCTGCACCCCGATAACGTCTACATTGGCCCCTCGGACTATGTGCCCTGGCTGACGGACCGCAAGTGGGCCTACATCCGCATGGAGGGTCGCTCCTT
>JACCSL010000665.1 GCA_013812995.1 Ardenticatenales bacterium
GCCCCTGGTCGTTGACCACGGACACAGCTATGTCTCGCTGCGGTGCCTTCACATGGACGGTCAGCGCAATGGCTTGCTGGCTGCCCTCGCTTTCACTCACCAGGATCAGGTCGCGGTAGTAGCCAGGCACAAGGTCAGCCGGGGGAGTGGCAATGATCGAAAGCGTGGCCTGAGTGCCAGGCGCAAGCGCGGTCAGCCCGGCGCTGTCCAGGCTCACCCAGGGCAGGTGCGGGGGCGGGGTGATGGTAATGCCACTCATCTCCCCGGTCCCACCATTGCGAATCGTCGCGTCCAACGTGGCGCTGCTTCCCTGCAAGACGGGAAGGGTGGGACCGCTGGGGCTAACGGTCAGCTCCGGCATCGGCGGCGCGATGAGAGTGATCCAGTTGCCAAAGCTCTCCCCGACCATCGGCCAGTTCAGCCCAAGCCGGGCATCGGATTGCGCTTCCTTGATCAGAATATCGCTGTTGTAGCGGAACCCCAGGCGATATTGCTGGTTGCGAGTGAGGGTGTTCGCACTATCCGCCTTGAGTGTAAAGGTAACTGGCTCGCCAGCTCGTAGCTGCAAAGGTGTCGTCAGAGTGATATCCGCATAGGCCCACTCCAGCCCATCCTGCACCGGAATCAAGGCGGACGCGCTTCCCACGACATTCCCGCTACTCGTCTCAATAATCTGCACATGGCGGAGAACATCGCTTGGCCGCGCGGTGGTGCTGGCGTAGGGAGCTGCGTTCGCCCAGACCCGGATCTGCGTGAGCCGGGCATCCACGCCCCCGGCGGTGAGAACATACTCACTGAAGGGGATTGCCGCTGTACCACCCGTCAGACTCTGCGCGGGCACTGTGGCGGCGGAACGGACTATCTCCAGGGAGGGAGATACTGTCATCACGTTTCCGAAAATATCATGGGCCAGTGGCCACTGGACGGTAAGTGCCTCGTCGGCGGATGCCTCACGGGCAATAATGCTGGTGGCCTCGCGCAGACCGAGGCGGTATCTGAAGCCACCCATCGCGCTCCAGGCGATATCGGCCTCGAAGGCCAGGGTGACGCTCTTGCCTGCCGGGATGCGCAGAGGAGTGGTGAAGGTCACGAATTCGGCGGCGTCGGTCTGCCAGTGCTCGTTGGGGACTTCCTTCAGGCGGGCGACCGTGGCAAGTATCTCGCCGGTGGCAACATTCACCACACGCACGTTGTGCAAGTGCTCGTGCGGTGCAGGATAGGGCTTCTCACGCCGGAACTCACCCTCGGCCCACACCTGGACACCCATGAGTTCGACATCCAGATAGTCGCCAGCGGTGAGCACAAAGGTGCTGAAGCGCTGCTTCACGCTGCCCGCCGCGAGCTCTTTCACCGCCGGGCTGTCCGGGCTGAGGGCTACCTGGAGCGTGGGCCGGACTGGCAGCGATGCGCCATAGATAGTTGCTCCCGACCACTGGACGGTAAGCGCCTCGTCGGAGGACGCCTCACGGGCGACGAGGCTGGCGGCGTCGTATAGGCCAAGGCGGTAGTTGAAACCCCCCATCGCACTCCAGGCCACATCAGCCTCGAAGGCCAGGGTGACGCTCTTGCCTGCCGGGATGCGCAGGGGAGCAGTGAAGGTCACGAGTTCGGCGGCATCGGTCTGCCAGTGCTCGTTGGGGACTTCCTTCAGGCGGGCGACTGTGCCCAGCACCTCGCCAGTCGCGACATCTACGACGCGCACGTTGCGCAGGTGCTCGTGTGGGGCAGGATAGGGCCGGTACCGCCGGAACTCACCCTCAGCATACACCCGGACAGCCATCAACTCGACATCCAGATAGTCTCCAGCCGTGAGGACAAAGGTGCTGAATCGCTGCTTCACACTGCCCGCTGCAAGGTCCTGCGTGGCCGGGCTGGCCGGGCTGAGCGCCACCTGGAGAGTCGGACGCACACTCTGCGATGCGCCGTAGGTAGCCTCCCGAGGCAATTGCACGGTAACCGCCTCGCCAGAGGAGTCCCGGCGGGCGAGGACGCTGGCGGCGTCGTATAGGCCGAGACGGTAGTTGAAGCCCCCCATCGCACTCCAGGCCACATCTGCCTGTAGTGCCAGGGTCACACGCTCACCGGGCGCGATACGCAGGGGAGCAGTGAAGGTCACGAGTTCGGCGGCATCGGTCTGCCAGTGCTCGTTGGGGACTTCCTTCAGGCGGGCGACTGTGCCCAGCACCTCGCCAGTCGCGACATCTACGACGCGCACGTTGTGCAGGTGCTCGTGTGGGGCAGGATAGGGCCGATAGCGGCGGAACTCGCCTTCGGCCCGTACGCGCAAGCCGGTTACTTCCACGGGCTCCGCGCCCGCAGCGAGGGTATATTCCACAAAGGAGTGGGCTACGGAGCCAGCCTGGACAGATTGGGCGGCTGGGGTAGTCGGAGAGAGAGATACCGTTAGGGTAGCGGGTGGTTCCTGGGCAAAGGCCGTTGAACCAAGGGAAAGAAAGAGGACGGTAAGGGCGAACAGCAATCGACCAACCGCAAAAGGTTTCCTGAACATAACAAACACTCCTCAAAAAGGTGTAACATACACAAGGTTGAACCTATATTCAGTTGCTTAAGAAGATGAAGAAGCGGTAGTGGAACTGAAAAGAGGCTGACAGTAAAAGTGTTCTGGGAACGCGAGAACATTGAGGGCTATCTTACGAGATCAGCTTCTTGTGTCAATCTTCACGAACCTTAAAGAATTTGTTGGAACTGTGGCTACCACCATTCAGATAGCGCCTCCGTTGTACTTTTCATCGCTATAACAAAGCCTTTTCCGCATCTCACGGCTCAGTAGAACCAGGTTGGATAGGAAGACCCTCTTCAAATTCTTTTGCCAGGGCTTTTCTTGTGGTATGAGCCCTATAGGTTGTGCAAAAGTTTGTAAGAATTGCTAGCACCCCAGCGTCACCAGTTTAGGAATAGGGTGGAGCGGGGCGCAACCCTCGGCGGCGTCAGGGATGTGCCAGGGCTTCTCAAAAGCACCGCCAG
>JACCSL010000667.1 GCA_013812995.1 Ardenticatenales bacterium
CCCCTACTTTCCCCCCTTGCTCGATACTTTGAAACCGGAGGAGGCTACAGATTGGATTGCTGAGCACTTCAATCTTTCTGCATCGGAGGGAATCGGTAGTGATTATAGGGGTGCGTTAACAGTTTTCGTGTGGGAGAAAGACGGTCGTCATTTCAAACTTTGGTTCCACAATAACCAGCTTTTTCAGTTATCAATGACAACCGACGGCCTGACTGGCTCAAAAATCATGGAATGTCTCGGGCCGCCCGCTTTCTATATCGCAGAGGAGGATCTTTCGCCGCACGATGGTTTTCTGGTCTTCCTATCCTTTCATTACCCTGAAAAAGGAATGCGTATCAGCACGGTTACGCCCAGAGAAAACTATATCGGTGCAGAGACATACTTTCAGTCATTTACCTACGGCCCTGCGGGTTCCGTCGAGGACAACATCAGGATGCGTGGTCTGAGCGGGCCTAACGGGCCGCCTACAGAAGACGAGATACAGGCAATGGTTGCTAGGCTTAGACCCTGGCCGGGGCGCTGGAAAGACATCATCGTTGATCCATAGGTCTGACTCATTGCCGCAGTGCCGCTGCCAACCACTGGACGCCCGCGCGGATTTCTGCCTCGTTGGTCGCGGCATAGCCCAGCAGCAGCCCGCCGCGCGCCAGGCCATGCAGCGCATAGCCGGAGAGCGCAGGCGCGTCCACGCCATGCAGTGCCGCGCGCTGGGGGCGGGCGCGCACGATGACCTGCGCCTCATGGTGGGCTTGCCGGTGGAGGTGATGCAGAGCAAGGAGCTGGCCCTGCAAACGCGCGACGAGCTGCGCGCCTGGATCGTGCGCGCGGGGGAGCACCGCTACCAGGTCAACGGGGAGGCAGTGACGCTCCAGGTGCGCGCGCTGGATGTCCTGGCCCAGCCCGCCGGGGCCTACTTCGGCTGGCTGCTGGCCAGTGACGGGCAGCCCACGCGTAGCGCCGAGGAGCTGAAGGCCAGCGTTGCCATCGCGGACATTGGGTTCAATACGCTGGACCTCTTCGCCATGCAGGGTGGGCAGGTGCTGGCGCGCTATACCGGGGGGGACACCGCCGGGATGCGCCGCGCCGCCGAGGTGGTGCTGCACAGCGTGCACCGCGCGCACGAGATCTCCCTCAGCCTGCACGAGGCGGATGCCCTGCTGTGCAGCCGCCAGCCGGAACCGGCAACCGCCGCTGGTATGGTGGATCTGGCAGCCACGACCGCGCAGGCACGCGACGCGGTGGCCTCGGCCATCACGTCGCTCATCGAGCGGCAGTGGGGCCAGGCACGCCAGTTCCGCACGCTGCTCTTCACCGGCGGCGGGGCGGAGGCCCTGCGCGCCACCCTCACGCGCCACTATCCCTACGGGGTGGTGCTGCCTGGCGCAGTCACCGCCAATGCCGCCGGGCTCGCCAAGGCCGCGCGGCGCAAGCTCGGTTAAGAGGAGGAACGCATGAGCGAGGAACGATACCGGCTGCCCTACATCCGCCTGCTGCCGGGGCAGGACGACGACCTGATCGCGTGGCTGGCAACCCTAGAGGGGGAGCCGCACGGGGTGCGCGGGCAGCACTACAAGCAGATCGTGCGTGAGGGGCTGCGCGTGTGTGGCGGGCTACCCTGGAGCGGCAGCGGGCATGGCCCGGTGCCCCCGGCCACACCGCTGGACACCGAGGCGCTGCTGGGCGACATCCGGCGCGTGATGGAGGCGGTGCTCAAGACGGCGCTCGCGCGGGGCACGGTCCTGGTCACGAGCACGGACGCGGGCGGGGCGGCCGCCGTGCAGGACGTGGGCGACTGGTTGGAGGATATGCGGGGCGGACTACTCCTCGGCGAGGACGACGGCTGAGCCGCTGAGCCAACGTAGACAGGACGTTGCTGACTGGTCTTACCAACGACAAAACGCCCTGCTTGCTCACCATAGTCTGGGCAGACGAGAGCAAAAAGGGCGTCCTGGGGGCGCAGGGTTGCGCCTGTGCGTGGTACATGGATGGTACGTGGTACGCCTCTTATCCTACAGGAGATCGCGCGCGGTTGCAAGCCCCCATCCGTGGCGTCCCGCCAGGCATCCCACGACCTGCGCCGCCCCCTTTGCGAAGACCCATTTCCATCCCTGGAGGACAAGATGGTACAACTCACCGCGCTGCCGACCATGCCTGGGCCACTGCCCGTCGTTCCCCTGCGCACCATCGCGCTGGATGCCGAGCTGGTGCGTCTGGCAGGCGACGGGAATGCCGCGCTCTTCCTGCGCCAGGCGCTGTTCTGGCAGCGGCTGCACCAGCGCCCCTTCTACAAGTTCAACGCGCCCGCGCCGAATCACCCCGCCTACCACAGCGGGGATAGCTGGCAGGAGGAGACCGGGCTCACGCGCAGCCAGTTCGAGCGCGCGCGCCGTCGTCTCGCGGTGAAGGTACAGGGCAGCGATCCGGCGCAGATCAAGGCGGCCTTTGCCGGCGGGGCGCTCCTGGTCTGCTGGACGACCGAAGAGCACCTGACCTGGTACCGTCTCAACGAGGCGGCGCTGCGCGAGCGTGCCCCCGAGCTCTGTGAGCGACTGCTCGGCACAGATACATCCGCAGACGAGTCTGCGCCCGATGACCCCGTGCGCATACCTGCGGGGCGAGAAACGTCAGCGGCAGCCCTGGAGAAACGTGACGAGATAATCCGGGCGCAGCGCGTCGCTGGCTCAAGGCCAACAAGGCAGCGCGCCTTACGCCGCCTACGGCCTCGGTGCGCCCTGCTATTCGGGCCGAGGTTCCCCCTGGCCCCAGCGACGTGGTGGCGCGGGAGGCGGCACC
>JACCSL010000671.1 GCA_013812995.1 Ardenticatenales bacterium
GGCTCGCGTAGAGCGTCACAAGCAGGGAATAGCCCCCTGAGGGTAGGGTGGCAGGAAGCACCAACGGGTGCTCATCGCGCAGCAGAGTATTGGCAGGCAACACATGCCCAAGCCACCCTGATCGTAGCGGTGCATCATGCTGGCTCAATCGTTCTCCGGTAGGATCGAAAAGCTGTACAGAGACGGTCAGTGGCGCGTCTTCCTCTACCAGACTCTTCAGTAGGAGATGAACAAGCAGTGTTTCACCTGCCTTCAACTCAACCGGGAATGGCTGCGTTTCTCCATCTCGAATCACCATCCAGTTGAGAAGTTGTATCTGCTCCCCGATAGGCTGGGGGGTATCCAGCGGCGGGAAGGGTAGGGGAGGCCGCAGGAGCCATTCGCCTGAGCGTTCCCCCAGCGCGTAGCCACGCTCGCTCGCCATGAGCATGGCAGGGCTCCAACGTCCGCGCTTCGCGGGGTCTGTCAGCGCATCAAAGCGCTGGATGAGCAAGGGGCCACGCCCCTGCGACAATGCCTCGACCAGCGGTGCCGGCTCCCAGAGCCCCTGGTACTCTAGCTGCGTGTAGACAAAGGAATGCAGTGGAATTGCACGCCCGCTCTCGGCCAGAACCCCCATCTGCTCGCTCCAGATCGGTTCCTCACTCGGAAGCGCATCCAGCACCTGATGGATGCGCTCGTTCTCGGCACGTAGGTCCGTCAGCCAGGCAAGCTCTGCGGCGGGGGTCAGGCGCTCCAACGCAGGGAGAAAAAGGAGAAGTTGAAGGAGCACCAGGGCAGGAATGACCTTCTGTAACTCACTCTTTTCCTCTTGCCATAGCAGCAGACGTTGCCCCGCAAGCACACAGAGCGCCCACAGCGGCTCCAGGAAATAGTTCTCCCACGCTCCCGCCTTGCCCACAGAAATGGTCACCAGCAGGCTGAGAAGCGCGTAGGCCGCGTACGGAGCGCCGTGCGGGCGCATCCAGCCTCCCCACAGTGCCAGCAGCGCCAAGAGCGGAACCGTTACAAAGAAGGAGCCCTCGAAATACCACAGCGCGTCCCAGGAAAAAGGATTGGCATTGGCGAGAATCAGGTTTTCGAGCACCGCGCCACCCGTTGCCAGCCATAGCGCGCCCAGCATGACTAGCCCAGCCGCCGCCCCCGTAAGCGCGAGTAGGGGCACCCAGCCACGCCGTACCCACCAGAGATAGAGCAGCGCGGCCAGCGGCGCGGCAAAGAAACTTTGCTTGCTCAGAAATGACGCCACGAAGCAGAGCGCGGCAAGTCCAATGAGAGATCGCCGCTCGCGCGCAATCGCCTGCTGGACGAGGACAAGACCCAGCGCGCTCCACCAGAGCGCAAAGAGATCCGGGCGAAAAAAAGTAGCCCAACGGAACAGATACGGGCTGGCAAGCCAGAGCGCCGCAGCGAGCCAGGCTAGCCCTCTGCCCCGACCTTGGCTAGCCCCCGCTCCCGATTCCAGACGAGGGGAGATGGCAGCGGGAATGAGCAGCGCCAGTCCCAGCGCGCTCAGCAGCGAGAGCAGCCGCCCGGCAAACCACGGGGTTGGGGAAGCGACCCACGCGAGCAGCGCGCTCCCGATGAGATAGCCAGGAGTGTAGACCGAGAAATCCCACGGAAAGGGCTCCATTGGCTTGTACGGAAGATGCCCCGCCGCGATCTGCCGCGTCCATCCCAGCACCGGACCCTCCCCATATTCGACCTGGTGCGGGAAGTTCAGCACCTGCCAGCTGCGAAACAGAAAGAAGACGAGGAGATAGCCAAGAACCAGCAGGGCAACGGCCCAGAGCAAGCGAGGGAGAAAATTTCTAGTCATCATTATGCAGTATGGCTCATAGGGGCTCTTGATTGTAGACTAAGTGTGGATTACAATGTGGATACTTACCAACATTCACTTAGGGGTCTTCTATGCGGACTATCCAAATGACTATTGATGAGCCCCTCTTAAACGAGGTAGATCAAACTATTCAAGAGCTGCATACCACGCGCTCGGAGTTTATCCGCGAGGCACTAAAACTTGCGTTGCGACGGTATCATATTGCCAAATTAGAGCAACAACATGAAGAAGGCTATCGTGCCACACCGGCAGATGCAAACGACGATGTAGTAGAGTGGGAGGATGTACAACACTGGGGTGCGGAATGAATCAGGGAGATATTTATTGGTACACCTTCAAAGAACCTGATAAGCGGCGGCCCGTGCTGATCCTTACCCGTACCTCGGCTCTCAAATTCCTCAGTGGAATTACTGTCGCTCCCATTACTACCACGATTCGCGGGATTCCTACAGAGGTGCTTTTGAGCCTGGATGATGGGCTCTATCAAGCCTGTGCGGTCAATCTGGATAATATTCAGACCGTTCAAAAGTATAAGTTTGGATCATATATCACCCGTCTATCCCAGGAGAAACAGCGTGCGGTACGCGACGCCATTGCATTCGCCCTTGGTTTTGATGCGCTGGAGTAGTATCAGCTCAACAAAACCACATCTCGCCGGCAAAAGCGCACCTGGGAACTGGTCATCTGGATCGCGCATCAGGCCCGAACATAACCCTTTGGAGGACTCTATGGCAGAAATCAAAACGAAACCCACCGATGACAGTGTGATGGCCTTTCTTGATACCGTCGAGGGGGAACACCGCCGCCAGGAGGGTTTGATGATTCTGGACCTCATGCGAGAGATCACGGGCGTAGAACCCAAGATGTGGGGTAGTAGCATCGTTGGCTTTGGGGAGTATCATTACGTCTATGCGAGCGGGCGCGAGGGGGATTGGTTTCTGACGGGCTTCTCGCCCCGCAAGCAGAATCTGACGCTCTACGCTCAGGGAGGTTTTGCCCACCACGGCGCTCTGCTGGAGAAACTGGGCAAGCACAAGATGGGCAAAGGATGCCTCTACATCAAAAAGCTAGAGGACATCGATCTGCCCACCCTGCGCACCCTTATCGCCTCCCTACTCCCGAGCCATCCTGCGGCGGAGGAGGAACCAGGCCACCATATAGAGGCCGACGCCAAAAGCGAGGAGCCCCGTTAGCGGGACCGGGTTCAGCGTGCCGCGTAACATGATGTCCTGGAGGAGCACGATGGCATAGGTCGCGGGGAGCGCCCAGGCGACGGGAAGCACATACGGTTGAAGCGTATCCAGCCGGAGGAAAAAGCCGCTGAAGAAGACGCTGCTCAGTAGCACGAGCATGGCGTACTGCACGGCCTGGCTATCGGTATCGACGATGAGAGAGATAACAAAGCCAATGCCCAGCGCCGCAAAGAGCAGTGCAAAGATAGCCAGCGCGTAGAGTTCCCAGCGTCCCAGCATGGGAACCCCCAGTGCCAGCACGACGAGTCCTGTCAGGATGGTCGCGATGACACCCCCAAACAGAATATAACTCAGGTATTTGCCACCTAGCGTTTCACCCGCCGTGATAGGCGAGACACGGAACAGCTCCATCGCACCTAGTTGCACCTCGCGCACGATGGAGAGCGCCGCGAACGTGATCGCCAGATGCTGAAGCAGCAGCACGATGACTGCGGGCGCAAAATAGTGGGTGAGTTCGGGCTGGACTGACGCGATGCCCTGCGACTCGCTGCGGAATGGGCTCACCAGAACACTGGATTCAATCTGTTGAAACTCTCCTAATTGCTCATCCAGCGTCGCCAGATTCTGCTCGACCTGGCCCGCGCGCTGCGCCTCTGAGTTGTAGTTGTTCTTTCCCGCCTCGATTTCCTGAAGGGAGGTGGTTCCTTCCCGCACGCGGCTCAGGTTGCTGCGCAATCCCTCGCTGTCGATTTCCCCATCGCCCAGCGTCTGCTGCACGCCGTCCAGCACGGCGATGCTGGTCCCAACAGCAAGCTCCAGACTGTCCAGACTCTGCTCCAGCTGCCGCTGATGCTCGCGGGCAGCGGTATCATCGCCGCGTTCCAGCGCCGCACGCATCTCGCTAGCACTGGTACGGGCGGCGGCTAGGTCCTCGCGCGTGGTCATTGCCTCGTTTTGCCCCTCGTCCGTGATGCTACGGAGGACGCGGCGGTTCACTTCATCGATGTAGATTTTGCCAAAATACTGAATGTAATCGGCCTGCAGCGGGTCTACCTCGTTGTGATAGAGCGTGAAGACCGCCTGCTGACTGTTGCGGATCGTTTCATAGGCATCAGGAGGAGCCACCGCGACCAGATCAATCGACTGGCGGCGGAGCTGGCGCAGCGCCTCCTCCTGGTCGCTCGTGGCATCCACATAGATGAGCTGCGGCCCCAGCGAGGATGCATATTCCTTGATTTTTTGTTCCAGCGCACTGCCCGGTTCGACGACAAACACGGTACGCAGGGCGCGAGCCTCGTTGCGGTACCCAATACCAAACAGGAGCAGGATGAGAAACGGGCCGAGCACCAACGTCATAATCAGGCGCGGCTGGCGCAGAATCTCGTAGATTTCCTTGCTGAAAAAGGCGGAGGTTCGGATCAGCAGGCGAATGAGGCTACGCACGGGTGGGCTCCTTTTGAACGGCCTTGATGATTTCCACGAACACATCGTCGAAGGGCGGCAGAAACTCCTCCATGCGCTCGATGGTGAGATTCTGTGTTTGGCTCCATTCCATGAGGGCGGGCATGGCCGTACTGGCCTCGTCCACGATCAGGCGCAGCTCCTTCTCGCCCGTGCGAATCACCCGCTGGTTCTGGATGAAAGGCAGGGCGGCCAGCGGGCGGATATGATGCTCGTACGAGATCGGCTCCACCAGGGATAGATCAATCACCTCGCCACCGAAGGCGCGGCGGCGCAGCCCCTCTGGGGTTTCGACCATGAGCAATCGCCCTTCCGCCATCATCCCCACATAGTCGCAGTAGGCAGCTTCCCCCACATACTGGGTCGTGACAAAAAGGGTTCGCCCCTCTGCTTTTAGAACGTTGAAATGATCCCAGACCTTTCGGCGTAGAACCGGGTCAAGGCCGGCGGTGGGCTCATCCAGAAAGAGAAGCTCTGGGTCGTGGAGCAGGGTCGAGGCCAGGCTGAGGCGGCGCTGCATCCCCCCCGAAATCTGGCGGACCAGCTTATTTTTGTCCTCGCTCAACTCCATAAAGGCCAATAACTCGGTCATCCGCTGCTTGCGCTCTCTGCCCATGCCATAGAGCGAGGCCGCAAAGTTCAGATTTTCCCAGACCGTTAGTTCCGGATAGAGAACAAACTGCTGCGGCATGTAGCCGATCTGCTCGCGCGTGCTCTGGGTGAAGGTGGTGGGTCGATGACCCAGGACCAGCGCATCGCCGCCCGTCGGCGTGTAGATGCCCGTGAGCAGGCGCACGGTGGTGGTTTTCCCGCAGCCGCTCGGGCCAATAAAGCCGAAGATCGACCCACGCGGAATCTGGAAGGTGATGTCCTGAACAGCAAACTGCTCACCAAATTTCTTGGTCAAGCCCTCGGCCTGGATAATCGGGCCGTGGAGCAGGGTGGATGGTACGGTGTTGAGTGGGGGCGCGGCCTGCGCCATGATGTACCTCGCTTTGTGGTTCAGCCAAGCAGAGAGTCCGGGATCTATAGTGGTTCCAGCCCGGTCTCTGCCTCTGTGCGTAAAGCAAGCGTCGTGCCGGGGTCATATCCTGTTAAAAGAGGCCACCCTGCCTGGCAGGGTGGCCTCTCTAATAAAGCTAGCGTGGTGCTATTCCTGCGTCTGATAGCGCGAGATTAGGAACCCGCCCGACCCCAATAGGATCAGCCCGGCAATCATCAGCATCCAGGGC
>JACCSL010000672.1 GCA_013812995.1 Ardenticatenales bacterium
GGGTAAGGATTAGCAATTCTGGGAGAGGGGGCGGCCGAAGGCCGGGGGTGAGGGCTGACATCAATCACGCATTTATTTTGTAATTCTCAATCATGCCCGCGCGGGCGTGGCGTACCAAAACCGCCCCTTCCCAACAAAGGTTCTTTTCCAACGCTTTGTTGCTAAATTTCTGCATGATATACTCCCAAGAAATGAGAACCCCCTCAAAGGAGAGGATTGTGACCGAAACCATGCAGGCACTAGCCAAAACAGAGAATGGACCAGGGCTGACCCTGATTGACGCTCCCCTGCCAACGCCTGGCCCCCGCGATGTCCTGGTGCGGGTCAAAGCCAGCTCGATCTGCGGGACCGATGTTCATATTTACCACTGGGATGCCTGGAGCCAGTCGCGCATCAAGCCACCCGTGATCCTGGGCCACGAGTTCGCGGGCGAGATCGTGGAGGTGGGGCGCGAGGTCAAGGGCTGGACGGTGGGCGACCTTGTCTCCGCCGAGGGACATATCGTTGATTGGACCTGTGCGGCCTGCCGCAACAACCAGCCGCACCTCTGCGCCAATGTGTCGGTCATCGGGATTGACCGCGCTGGGGCCTTCGCGGAATACGTGGTGCTCCCCGCCGAGAATCTCTGGCGCAACCCCGCCGACCTGCCCCCGGAGATTGCCAGCCTTCAGGATCCCTTCGGTAACGCGGTCCACACGGTGAACGCCTTCAAGATTGCAGGTAAGAGCGTACTCGTCACGGGGGTTGGTCCCATCGGGCTGATGACCATCCCGGTGGCGCGCGTGGCCGGGGCAACGCAGATCATCGTGAGCGATGTGAGCGAGCCCAAGTTGGAGCTCGCCCGCCGCATGGGGGCCGATGTCACGCTCAACCCATCGACGGACGATCTGGTGAGTGCCGTGCGCGATCTCACCGGCGATGGCGCGGATGTGCTCCTGGAGATGAGCGGGGCCGGTCCAGCGATCAACAGTGGCCTAGCAGCGCTTCGACCCGGCGGCGAGGCGGCCCTGCTAGGGGTGCCAGGCCGACCCATCGAGGTGGACTGGGCCAACAACATTGTCTTCAAGGGGGTGACGATTCAGGCGATCTACGGGCGCAAGATATGGGAAACCTGGCACCAGATGCGCGCGCTGCTCGCCACTGGGGCCGTCGATCTCTCGCCGCTCATCACGCATGACCTGCCGCTCGCGGAGTTCGAGCAGGGGTTCGCGCTGATGCGCTCCCGCGACGAAATCGTGGGGAAGGTGATCCTTCGTCCGTAAAACGTAAAACGTACCTAGTTCTGCTGGAATATGTGGTTGAGTCATGGCTCTGCGGGATGGCCCTCACCCCCACGTCGCTGCGCTCCGTGTCCCCTCTCCCGAAATCGGGAGAGGGGCGGCCGAAGGCCGGGGAGAGGGCTCGCATGGCACGCTTCCCGATCTTCCATATCACAAATTCCGTCAGAAGCAGAAACGTAAACAGGCAACGGCATACCTTGGTATGCCGTTGCCTGTCGTTTTACGTTTTACGCATTACGTTTTACGTTTTGCTAGTGCCGACGACCATTCCCGTTGAACAGCGAGCGTCCCTCGCGCAGAAGGTTCGCAATCTGCTCGGGGGGCACGGGGCGGCTGAAGAGGAACCCCTGCATCTCGTCGCAGCGCTGGGCCTGGATGAAACGTAGCTGCTCCTCTGTCTCGACCCCCTCGGGCAGCACGCTGAGCTTCAGACTACGCGCCAGCGCAATGATGGCCGTGGTGATGGCCGCATCGCCACTGTTCAACGTCACATCGCGGATAAACGAGCGGTCTATCTTGAGGGTGTCGATGGGAAAGCGCTGGAGATAGCTCAGCGAAGAGTATCCCATCCCAAAATCATCAATCGAGATGCCGATGCCCAGGTCATTCAGCGCCTGTAGTGTCTTGATGCTGGATTCCGCATTCTCCATAATGACGCTTTCCGTCAGTTCCAATTTCAACTGCGTGGGTGGCCACCCCGTCTCGCGCAGCACTCGCTCCACCATTTCCACGATATTGGCCTGCTTGAGTTGGCATCCCGAGAGATTCACCGATAGGCAGAGCAAGGAGAGCCCCTTGGCTCCCCAAATTTTCCCCTGCTTGCAGGCTTCTCGTAGCACCCACTCACCAATCGGAACGATCAGACCCGTTTCCTCGGCGAGTGTGATGAACTCCGCCGGGGAGACGAGTCCCCGCTGGGGGTGATTCCAGCGTAACAGCGCCTCTACCGCTACGATCTGCCCCGTGACCAGCGAGACAATCGGCTGATAGTAGAGACAGAATTGCTCCTGCTCGATGGCTTGGCGCAGGTCCACCTCCATGCGCAGCAATGTCAGCGCATAGGCATGCATCGCTTGGTCGAAGACCGCGTAATGGCCGCGTCCCAGTGACTTGGCCCGGTACATCGCGATCTCGGCATCGCGCAGCACGTCACCGGCCCGGTCATAGTTGGTCGTGCTCAATGTGATTCCGATGCTGGCGTTGGGATAGACGGTGTGATCCCGGAGCGCAAAGGGTTCGGCCACGGTCTGACGGATACGCTCGGCCAGATGCGTGATCTCGCTCAGGCGCTCCACGCCCTCGACCAGTAGCACGAATTCATCGCCACCCAAGCGGGCCAGGGTATCGCCGGGCGGGAGGCAGAGTTCCAGCCGCCGGGCCACCGTGACCAGCAGGTGATCGCCCAGCGCGTGACCCAGGCTGTCATTGATGACCTTGAAGCGGTCCAGGTCCAGGCAGAGCACCGCGAAGGGGATGGGCGGCTCTCGGCGGGCGGGCTCCAGGGCCTGGGTGAGTCGGTCCAGGAAGAGGGTGCGGTTGGGCAACTCGGTCAGCGAGTCATAGAGCGCGTTGTGGCGTAGCTGGGCCTCGGCATCCTTGCGCGCCGTGATGAGCGTGAGGTGGCCCAGAATCTGCGTCGGTTTTCCGTTCGAGCCGCGCGTCAGCACCCGCTTGCGGCTCTGCACCCACTCCCACTGGCCTTCCTTGTCCCTGAGCCGGAATTCGAAGATGTCGGTCCCACTATCCACCACCCGCTGCCAGTGGGCGCGCAGCTCCTCACGCTCCTCCGGGTGTACCGCCAGCAGAGCCTCCTGGGGCTGCTCCAACTCCGAGACGCTGTAGCCCAGCAGAGAGTCGCGGTTGAGATAGAGCGGCCTCTTGCTGGGGTGCTCGACGATGTAGATGATATCCGGGGATTGCTCGGCGAGCGTGCGAAAGCGGGTCTCGCTCTCGCGAAGGTCTCGCTCCGCCTGCTGGCGCTCCGTAATATCCATCCCGGTCCCGACCAGATACTCGACCTCTCCCGCGCCGTCGTGTAAGGCAGTGCTTGTCCAGGCAATCAGGCGCGGGGTACCTTGCTTGGTGAGCCAGAACGTCTCATGCGTGATGGGGGACTCGCCCGCGAGAAGGCGCTCGAAAATTTGCAAGGTTGAGCCGACCTCCTCGGATAGCAGCAGGATATCCCCGATCGCGCACCCCTTGATCTCGCGGGTGGTATAGCCTGTGGTCTGTTTGGACGCGCGATTAAAAAACACAATCCGGCCCTGACGGTCAAGCACAACAACTAGGACTCCGGCCGTATCAAGGACGGCGGCCAGGAGATCATGTCGCTTTTTCCAGAACGCTCCAGTCAAGGGAGTGTCCGGCTGCTTGGGATCGAATTGAGGGTGCATCAGGTACCTCGCCAGGGTGATGGGCACTCTACATAAAGCAAGATAGAGACCGGATGGCGGGGTGGGGGAGTACCCATTCGTCCTGTCCGCCTTTATAATCGGAACCATGCGAACACAGCCCCTTGTGTTTCCACAAAAAGTTCGAGGAGGAACCTATGGCCGAGCATGATCCGCTCGCGTGGATCAATGATGAGATGAAAGCCCTGCGAGAGCAGGGGCTTGTCACCACCATTCGCGAGATTGAGTCCCCCCAGGGTGCATGGCTGATCATCAATGGTAAGCGGGTGCTAAATTTTTGCTCCAACAACTACCTTGGTCTTGCCAATGACCCTCGCCTGGTAGTAGCGGCGCGCATGGCGATGGACCGCCAGGGCATCGGGCCGGGCGCGGTGCGCAGCATCGCCGGAACGATGAGCATCCACACGGAACTGGAGCGCCGCCTCGCCGCGTTCAAGGGCGTTCCGGCGACGGTGGTGCTCCAGAGCGGGTTCAACGCTAACACGGCCACGATTCCGGCCATCGTGGGGCGCGAGGACATCATCTTCTCGGATCGCCTGAACCACGCCTCGATCATTGATGGCTGTCGCCTGAGCCGCGCCAAGGTCATCGCCTACGAGCACAACAGCCCCGAGTCCCTGGAGGCAGTAATCCAGGAGAACAAGGCAATGGCGCGCCGGATGATGGTCATCACCGACGGCGTTTTCTCGATGGATGGCGACATCGCCCCCCTCGACAAGCTCACCGAGGTCGCGAAGCGGCACGGGGCCATCATGATGGTAGACGATGCGCACGGCGAGGGGGTTCTGGGGAAGGGTGGGCGCGGCATCGTGGACCACTTTGGCCTGCACGGTCAGGTGGACATCGAGGTGGGCACGCTTTCCAAGGCATTTGGCGTCATGGGCGGGGTCGTCGCGGGCTCCACGACACTCATTCGCTGGCTCAAGCAGCAGGGGCGACCTTTTCTCTTCTCCAGCGCACTCACCGTGCCCGACACGGCCGCCTGCCTGGCCGCCGTGGATATTTTGGAGCAGAGCACGGAACTGGTGGACAAGCTCTGGGCCAATGCAGAGTACTTCAAGAAGGGGATGAAAGAGCTAGGCTTCAACACCGGGCAGAGTCAGACGCCCATCACGCCGGTCATCCTGGGCGAGGCTCCTGTCGCGCAGGACTTCTCCCGCCGCCTCTTCGATGAGAATGTCTTTGCCACCGCCATCGCCTTCCCGACGGTGCCGCATGGCACGGCGCGCATCCGCGTCATGCCCTCCGCCGCGCACAGCACCGAGGACCTGGACTTCGCCCTCGATGTCTTCAAACGCATTGGGCGCGAGGTGGGTGTGGTGCGGTAGGGTATATCGAAACCTGTAGGGGCGACAGCATTCGCCACCCAAAAAGCACTCGTCTCGATTCCAGATCGCGGCGAATGCTTCGCCCGGCTGTATCAGGATTCGATGCCCCCCAACAACCGCGCCACCTCCGGCGCAAGTAAGCGAGCCGCGCGGCCCCGGTGGCTGATGGCGTTTTTTTCGTCGCTGGACAACTCCGCCATCGTGGTGCCGCGCTCCGGGAAGACGAAGAGCGGATCATAGCCAAAGCCATTGCTCCCGCGCGGCTCATACCCGATGCGCCCCAGAACCTCGCCATAGGCCATCGCCTCGCGCCCGTCCGGGGTGCGGCAGAGCGCCACGCAGACAAACTTCGCCCCGCGTTCTGCCTCGGGAACGTTTTCCAACTTCGCTAAAATCTCACGGTTTCGCTCAGCGTCGGTTGGCCCGGCCCAGCGGGCGCTGTGCACCCCAGGAAAGCCGCCCAGTGCCTCCACCGCCAGCCCGCTGTCGTCCGCGATGACGGGCAGCCCGCTCAACGCTGCATATTCCACCGCCTTCAGCCGCGCATTCTCCTCGAAGGTTTCCCCGGTTTCCTCCACGTCCTGATTGATGCCCGCCTCGCGCAGCGTGAGCAGTGTCAGGTCGGGGAGCAACTCGCGCAGTATCTGCTGGTATTCCTTCAGCTTGCCCTGGTTGTTCGTAGCGATTAGAAGCTTCATGTTTCCCCTCTTGGATATTACCCATTTCGCAGTACAATCGCTCCCTCAAAAGGGGAAACGAATGCAAGTGCAAGAACTCTATAATTTTTACCAGATTTACGCGGCAGAACTCACGCTGGGCAGCGCCGCTGCGGCGACACTTTTATTGCTGTGGGTCATCGTGCTTCAGTGGCGGCTCAGCTCGCTGCACCGTCGCTATCGCGCCGCCATGAAGGGCGCGGAGGGAGCCGACCTCGAAGGGTGGCTGGCGCAGCAGCGTACCACCCAGGAGGAGCATGGCGAGCGGTTGCGCGCCCTGGAGAGCTACAGCCACACGCTGGGCAAAACCCTGGCGAGCCGCGCCGGGCGCGTCGGCATTGTGCGCTTCAACCCCTTCCAGGATAGCGGCGGCGATCAGAGCTTCGCCATCGCCTGGATTGACGATGAGGCCAACGGCGTGGTGCTCAGTAGCCTCCACCACCGCGAGGGCAACCGCGTCTACGCCAAACCCCTCACGTGCGGCAGCTCCACCTACACCCTCTCCGAGGAGGAGCAGAAGGCGGTCAAGCAGGCGGTAGAGCGGTAGAGCGGAACGGCGAGCGGTGGAGCGTTGGAGCGGTAGAGCGGTAGAGCGGAACGGCGAGCGGTGGAGCGATAGAGCGAACGGCTATAACTGCAAGTTGCTTCCCCGCTCCACCGTTCTATCGCTCCCACTCTCCACCTTTCTATCGCTC
>JACCSL010000673.1 GCA_013812995.1 Ardenticatenales bacterium
AAGCAGGAGCATCTGGGCGCGCTCATCGCCGACCAGGCGGGGCTGGAGGGCATTGAGGCGGTCAAGGTAGAGGCGGCGTGCGCCTCCGCGGCGGCGGCGCTGCGTCAGGCCATGCTGGCCGTGCAGAGCGGGGCCGCGGAGATTGCCCTGGCCGTGGGCGTTGAGAAGCTCACCGATATGACCTCGTCCTGTACAACGAATGCGCTGGCGATGGCCGCCGACGCAGACCACGAGGCGCAGATGGGCCTCTCCTTCGTCGCCATCAATGCCCTGCTCATGCAGCGCTACCTCTATGAGCATAAGATTGATCGGGCGGAGTTTGCACACTTCAGCGTCCGGGCGCACGCCAACGCGGTCCACAACCCGCACGCCATGTTCCGCGCGCCTATTACAATGGCACAGTACCAGCAGGCCAAGATGATCGCCACACCCATCAACCTGCTGGATTCCTCGCCGCTTGCCGATGGGGCGGCAGCGGTGGTCGTGACGACGGTGGAGCGGGCGCGGGAGCTTTCCGACAAACCACTCCGCCTGCTGGCCTGCGAGGTGGGCACCGACACGCTGGCCCTGCATGACCGGGCGGAGCTGCTCTGGCTGGCTGGCGTCGAGCGCTCGACGCGGCGGGCGCTCCAGCGTGCGGGTAAGCGGCACGAAGAGATAGACCTCTTCGAGCTGCACGACGCCTTCTCGATTATGGCGGCGCTCTCTCTGGAGAGTACGGGCTTCGCCGAGCGAGGGCAGGGCGTGGCCTTCTCGCAGCAGGGCACATTGCCCGTGGCGACGATGGGGGGCTTGAAGGGGCGCGGCCATCCCGTGGGGGCTACCGGGCTCTACCAGGTGGTGGAAGCGGCGACCCAACTGCGCGGCGACGCACCGGACGCCATCCAGGTGGCAGGGGCGCGCGTGGCGATGGCGCAGAACATCGGCGGCAGCGGCGCGACGGTGATTACGACGATTCTGGAGACGATGGAGGCATAGCGAATGGATATTCCAAGAAACTGGCGGCTGCGCGAGCAGCGATACCGTCTGGAGGGGACGCGCTGCACCGAGTGCGCGGCGCTTTACTTCCCCCCGCGCGAGGTGTGCCGCGCCTGTCGCTCGCGCGCGCTGGAGCCATATCTGTTCCAGGGCGAGGGAACACTTTTCTCCTACACGGTCGTCTACCAGGCCCCCGAGGGATTTGGCGAGCAGGTGCCCTACGCCGTTGGCCTCGTGGAACTCGCGGAGGGGCCGCGCCTGACCGCCATGCTGAGCGATGTCGAGCTCGACGAACTGGCGATTGGGCTTCCCTTAGAGATGGTCATTCGAAAAATTACAGAGGAAGGCGAGACGGGGATGATTTCCTACGGGTACAAATTCAGGATTCGCGGTAGTCTGTCATCCACCTTTCATTGATTTTGCCCTCGCTCTCCCATATACTGGCGGTTGGTTGATAAAAGTGCGATTATGGAGGGTGAATGGGGCCGGAAAATGGATTCATGCGCGGCAAGGTTTGCCTCGTCACGGGGGCGACGGCGGGGATTGGCAAGGTGACGGCACAGGGGTTGGCCGTGCAGGGGGCAACGGTGATTCTCGTGGGGCGAGACGCGGCCAAGGGCCAGGCAATCATGGCCCAGATCAAGGAAGCGACGGGGAATGTAGCCCTGGAGTTTCTCCGCGCCGATCTCTCCATCCAGTCAGAGATTCGCCAGCTCGCGCAGGAGGTTCTGGCCCGCTACGATAGGCTCGATGTGCTCGTGAACAACGCGGGAGCCGTGTTCCAGCAGCGGCTCGTGACCAAAGACGGATACGAGATGACCTTCGCCCTCAATCACCTCGCCTACTTTCTCCTCACGCACCTGCTGCTGGAGCGGCTGAAGGCCAGCGCCCCCGCGCGCATCGTGAATGTCTCCTCGGATGCGCACCAGAACGGGCAGATAGCGTGGGATGATCCTCAACTGGAACGCACGTACAGCATGTGGCCTGCCTACCAGCAGTCCAAGTTTGCCAATGTGCTTTTTACCTACGAGCTAGCGCGGCGGTTGGAGGGCACCGGCGTCACGGCCAATGTGCTTCACCCTGGCTTCGTGGCCTCGAACTTTGGCAAGAACAATGGCTTTCTGGGGCGGCTGGTCATGCCCATTGTTCATCTTTTTGCCATCAACGAGACGCAGGGGTCCGAGACCTCGATCTACCTGGCGAGCTCGCCCGACGTCGAAGGGGTGACGGGAAAATACTTCGTGAAGAAGAAGGCAACTCCCTCGACGAAAGGCTCGTATGATGAAGCAGCCGCTCGTCGCCTCTGGGGGATGAGCGAGCAACTGACAGGAATCACCACCCCCGCGTAACGCGCAAAGGAGGAATCATGCGCCCTGCTCAAGCGGTATGGCTGGCCCCACGGAGCTATCCGGGGGCAATTCCGGTTCGTTTTGTCTCCCGCACCTGGCCGATGGCAACGCCCGTGCGCTTTGTCTCACAACACTATCCAGGGGCTATGGCCGTCTGGAAGGCCCCGGCGAGCTGGCTCTGGGCGATGACGGTCTACGAGGAGAAGCCGGAGATGATACAGGGCAGGATAGAATAGGGGGCAGCTTGCCCCCTATTTTTATCGTTTGGCTCCAAGCAGCGGATTCGTACTCAGCAGGTTGGAGTTGAAGGTGTACATATTGCGCTGCTTGTTCTTGTGCCGCGTCTGCGCCTGGCCGATCATGCGGTGCAGCAATTCCCCGAAACTAACATCGCTGGCCTCCCACAGATAGAAGGCGAGCGAGCCAGGCAGCGTGTTGATCTCGTTGACATAAAACATTCCATCTGCCGGGCGCACGAGGAAGTCGATGCGCGACACGCCCGCCGCGCCGATGGCGGAGAATGTCTTGAGCGCGCTCTCCTGAATGGCGCGGGTCAGATCTGGCTCCAGCGGGGCCGGAATCAGCCGCTGCGCGCCGCTCATCCCCTTGCGCTTGCCGCCGCTCATGTACTTGTCCTCGTAGCTGAGCAGCCCCTGGCTGATGGGCTGCTCGCAGACCGAGGGTTGCGCGCCTGACTCATCTCCCAGCACCGCACAATTGATCTCGATGAGCTCTTCCAGCGCGGGCTCGATCAGGAAGTGCGAGTCATAGGTGGCGGCCACGTCAATCGCGAAGGCGAGCGCATCGCTATCCTCCGCCCGTGAGACACCGATGCTGGAGCCGAGCCGGGCGGGCTTGACGAAGACGGGGTAGCCGAAGCGTGCTTCGACCTCCGCCACTACCTCTTTAGATGCTTGTTCCCAGCGTGTGCGGCTGAGGTAGATTTCCTCCAGCACCGGAACGCCCGCCGCGCGCAGGAGCCCCTTGGTCAGTGCCTTGTTGATACCGATGGCGGAGGCGGTTACATCGGAGCCGGTATAGGGCAGATCAGCCAGGTCGAGCAGCCCCTGGAGCGTGCCGTCCTCGCCGTGGGAGCCATGAATCAGCGGGAAGGCCACGTCGATGCTCTCCGAGGCGTACTTGCTGCTCTCTCCGCCCAGACCCAGCCAGCCCCGGCGGGCCTGACCCTGCTCCAGCAGCAAGCCGGGCTGCTGGGTATTGACATTGAAGATCAGCGGGGTTGCCTGGGCAAGCAGGGTATCGACCTCTTTGTACCGCTCCAGAGTGCGGAGCACCTCGCCGGTGAACCACTGACCGCTCTTGGAGATATAAATGGGAACGGGGGTATATCGGTCAGTGGGCAGTGCGGCCATTGCCTGGTGCGCCGTCAACACCGATACCTCATGTTCGACGGAGCGCCCGCCGAAGATCATCCCAATGCGTAGGGGGGCCATGAAAATGTTCCTTACAGGTGGTTGTTTAGTTGATAAATTATTTCAAAGCTGCTCCCCTACGCCCTTCAGCCATTCAGCTTTTGGAAGGCTATAGGGTCGAAATTTTTCCAGACGACCTTCTTCCTCGTGATAGAAGAAGGCGCGATGGGGTCCGAGTTTGCTGGCTGCTGGCGTATCTACCATCGCCGCCGAGTCTTCCGCACCCATCTGAAAGACAACCCGCATCGCAAGCTCGCGAAGTGCCCGACGCTCAAGGGTGCGGTTGAGATTGGTGACGGTATCACATGAGAGCAGAACATGTATTCCGACATCTGGCCCCTCGCGGAGAATCGTTGTGAACTGTTGGGCTGGGCTCGGCGGAACAGGCTCATCGCTATAACTGTAGCTTGGCCCAAAACTTTCCTCCTGACGCAGGTCGCGGGCACGTTGAAGCCCACAGAGGAAAAGGTATTTTGGCGGCGCTCCACTCTCATCTGCCTCAAGGCGGCGTTGTACTTCCTGAGCCAGCTCGTTGATGATGGTCGGCAGGTGATGCCGACGGCCGTATTGATGAGGGTGAGGAAGTAACGCTGCCAGATCGGCCAGGAATGGCGCAAAGGGAGCATCCGCCGCGCCAAAGTCCAGGATGTAAAAGGTGGTTTCATCGCTCATAGGGATTTGCGATGCCAGGCTGATCAGCGCAATGCCCAGCATTCCCAGCGTTGCTTCTTCATTTTGCCCGATAATGAGCAGATTGTTCCCACTTTGACGACTGAATCGTGCCGCCACGGGATCCCGCAAGGCGACGGGCTCACCCAGCCAGGCAAGGGGGGCGCGTGGCAGCGTCGTTGCCATAGGCGCGGCAAGCTGCTCTGCTAGCAGGTGATTTTTCTCTACCTCAGCGGCAGCATTTCCCTCAAAGATGACCGGCACGCGGGTGTAGCCGCGTGCCTCAGCCAGGCCCAACACCCGCTTGAGATAGCTATCCCGCTCATCATCCGTCAGCCGCGCCACTTGAAAACGATTGTTTCCCTCAATTCGCCCATTTTCCGCATTATAGATCGCCTCCCCAGGGCGCGAGAGAAGACGGGCGGCGGGGTTATCATCAGCCAGAATCAAGCGTGAATCGGTCTCGCTGCATTGCAGAGCGATGCGAACCCCCATCTGATCGATGGTGCTGCGCGCCAGACTATAGGCTCCCGCCAGTGTTTGCGAGCCGAGCAGAACATGAATCCCAAAGGCGCGGCCCTGTTTCACAAGCCGATCCAGAATCTGCGAGGATTGGGAGGCGATGTGGTCGTCTTCTGTAAAAAACTCCTGAAATTCATCGACCAGGAGCAAGATGCGCGGAAGCCGCTGCCCCGTTTGCTCTCGGTAGTCCGCCAATTTTTGAACTTGAGCCCCCCGGTAGGCTTCCCCTCGCCGCGTAAGCTCTGCGTCCAGCCCTTGGAGCACACTCAGCCCGAACTCGCGCTCACTTTCTATCGCGACCACGCGGGCATGGGGTAGCAAGTGGCTGGCGTAGTTCTTGAACTCGACCCCTTTTTTGAAATCGACCAGATACAGCTCTACCTCGTCCGGGCTGTAACTCAATGCCAGGCCAATGATGATGGTGTGGAATAGAGTTGATTTCCCAGAGCCTGTCTTCCCCGCCACCAAAACATGTTGGACCGTGTCATCCTTCCCCAGCACGAGGTTTTGCATTTTGCGCGCCCCGCTTGGCCCCAGCACGGTTCGGAGCAACCCACGGCTGTCATCTGTCCACCATTGACCGACAGGCGGTGCAATCCGAGTGAAAGAGACATCCACCTTGCTGGCGGCGATGGCTGCTGCCCCCACTTTATGCACAATCTCGTTGAATCGCTTCGCCTCCGGCGGTCCATCCAGGTCGAGGAGGCACGTCTTGAACGCTTCATCCTGCCAGACAAAACGCTTTTCCTCCCAACTCACCACCGTGCTGACTCTCTCCAGGTCCGCCAGGCTGAAGCGGTGGGGGAGAGGTTTTGAGGGGTCGGTCAACACGACGGTATAGAC
>JACCSL010000689.1 GCA_013812995.1 Ardenticatenales bacterium
CGCCGGATGCTGGTGGAGCGCTGCGACCTCAAGGCCATTGTCACTATGCCCAGCGGCGTGTTTAAACCCTATGCCGGAGTCAGCACAGCCATCCTGATTTTCACCAAGGTCTGGGGGCCGAAGGACAAGGTCACCGAACTGGCCACCGAACAGGTCTGGTTCTACGAGATGCAAAGCGACGGCTACACGTTGGACGACAAGCGCACGAAGCAGGAAGGCTACGGCGACTTGCAGGACATCGTTGCGAGATTCCACGGACGCAATTCCGAGACCGATACCGACCGCACGCAAAAATACTTTGTGATATCACGTGCCGATATAGAGTCGGAAGAGTATGACCTGTCGCTTTCACGTTATAAGGAAGATGTATTTGAAGCGGTAACGCATGAAGACCCCAGAGTGATTATGGATCGGCTGCTTCAGGCAGAAGTGGGGGATGCGGAGGATGATGATCTAGCCAAGGTGCAGAGCGGGATTGTGCGGGAACTGTTGGAGCTTAGGGAGATGATTCGATGAGTTTAAGTTACCGTTCCCTCAACTCCTTGTTAGAAAAGTCGGGAACCGACAGGGCTGGTCAACGGGACTATCCATTGTTGTCCATCACAATGCGAGATGGCCTTGTCGATCAGTCTGAGAAGTTTAAAAAACGTATTGCTAGTCAAGATACAACAAAATATCGGGTTGCATACCGAAATGAACTTGTTGTTGGTTTTCCAATTGATGAGGGGGTTTTGGGGTTTCAGACGCGTCATCCTGCGGGGATAGTTAGTCCAGCATACGACATTTGGAAGCTCAAAGAGCCTGCGGAGACTCATATTCCTTATCTTGAGCGTTATCTACGCTCAACTCAGGCTCGTCTTATTTATGCATCTAAGATGCAGGGCGCAGTCGCCCGAAGACGTAGTCTAACGAAAGCAGATTTTCTAGATCTAGAAGTACCTTTCCCCCCGCTCAACGACCAAAAGCGCATTGCCCATCTGCTGAGCACAGTGGAAAAGATAATCGCCCGACGTAAACAACATCTGCAACAATTCGACGACCTACTTAAAAGTGTCTTTCTGGAGATGTTTGGCGATCCAGTGGAGAATGAAAAGGAGTGGCCTACTGTGCCATTCCACCGAGTAGGCCAGTTTATCAGCGGTGGCACACCGACTAAGAGCAGAAGCGACTTTTGGAGCGGCGACTTTCCTTGGGTCAGCCCAAAGGACATGAAAGTATCGAAGATTGAGGATGCTGCAGACCACATTTCTGAGACGGTTTTTGAGGAAACAACCCTAAAACGGATTGCCCCAGGTCACTTGTTAATGGTCGTACGCGGAATGATCTTGGCTCATTCATTCCCAGTAGCAATTAACACAGTGGAAATTGCCATCAACCAAGACATGAAGGCCATCAAACCGATTAAAGGCATAAGTGTTACCTATTTACAGAACTGCCTAATTTCTTTAAAGCGCCAAATCCTCAAATTGATTTCAACGGCAGGCCATGGCACTCGAAAGTTTGACTCTATTGCGATGCAGAAGCTGCTAATTCCAAAACCTCCAGAAGAGCTGCAAAACCAATTCGCCGCTATTGTTGAAAAGGTCGAAGGCATCAAAAACCGCTACCAACAAAGCCTAGCCGATTTGGAAACCCTATGCAGTGCCCTGAGCCACAAGGCGTTCAAGGGCGAGCTAGATTTGTCACGTATACCGCTTCCAACAGAACACCTTGAAATAACCCAGGATGACAAATTAGAAGCAGAGGATGGACAATCGGTGGAGCCAACACTCACACTACCCGCACCAGCAGACCTTGGCGCTTTGCACTCACTTGAGGGCCGCAAGACGCTACTCAACCAATGGTTAGCCTCTTGGCTGGAACGGCTGGGCGATGCGCCGTTTGCCGCTCAACCCTTTATGGAAGCAGCCGGGCAACGGTTTTGGGAGCTTGAGGAAGGCGACGAGCCGATGTGGGGTGTTGCAGAGTACGACGCGCTCAAAGCATGGGTATTCGAGGCTTTGGAGAATGGCCGTTTAACACAGAGATACGACGACGCCACTAATCGCATTGTGATTAATGTTGCAAAAGGATAATGCCGGATGAAGCTGCTACGCCTCAAAATCACTGACCCACACGGCTTTCGCAGCCTGCAAGCGGGCTTCGAGTACCACTTCCGCACTGAGTGGGACTTGGAGGAGGAGCAAGGCTTCGCACCCTTTGTTTGTGCTGGTCCCAATGGTAGCGGCAAGTCGAATCTTCTAGAAGTGCTAGCAGCGATTTTCTACCACATGGAATGCATCTATCTGGAGAACTTGCCTGACAGCTTCCGTTATGAGGAGCAAGCGAACCCTAACGGCTTCCGTGGTGAAGACGCAATACCGGATGGTTTCGAGCTCGAATACCTGATACCCGTGCAGGAGATGTTGGAGGTCAAGGTCAACAATGGACAGGGGGGTGTTCGCATTGTCAAGCAGCTCGGTGAAGCTCCCAAGTGGTTTCTGCTCAACTCCGATGAGCAGGATGGCGCGGTGGAACTGGCCATTGACCAGACCATCGCTCGACAGTTGTTACCGGAATACATTCTTGGCTACTCCTCTGGCGAGAACGAAATCCTCAGCCTGCCGTTCTTCAAGATGCGATTCATCCAGTATGACGAATACTGGCAGGCGCTGAAGGAGCAATTGCCCTACCCCGGCCGTCCTGAATCTCGTCTGGTCTACCTCGATAGCGGTTTTAGTCAGGCAATTCTGCTCTGCAACCTTCTGTTTCAGGATGCTGATGCCCTTGAGCCGTTCCGCAAGGATGTTGGCATCCAGGCGCTTAAGGAGTTCCGCATCATTATCCAGCGTAGCATCGAGGTGAATGAAAATCAGATTTCAGCCTTCGGTAGCCAGGACGAAAGCAAGCACGAGTCCATTGAGGAGATTGTTAGAAGCCACCCGGCACTAACCGCCATTGAGAACGGGACTACAGCAAGACGTTACCGAGTCAACCTGGTGCAACTGCTTGATGGGGATGATCACACCACCCGTAAGATCATCCCCGTTCTGAAACGTTGCGCCACCTGCTGGTATGTGGATGAGGCCAGCGATACGCTTTATCTGGATTACCACGTCAATGACGCGACCCGACAAGCCTTTCGCAAGAACTTCGACTTTGAGGTCAACAAGTCTCCGATAACACTGTTTCAAGCTTTCCAGGTGATGCTGACTCTCAATCTCTATTCTGCAAGCGACGATTTGAAGGCCGGTCTCTATCAGTCGGAGAGCCTTTACGTCAGCGAAACGGTGCCAACGCTGGCTTCTGATGAGCGTATTATGCGTTTCCAGAACGTTTGGGTGAGCAAGAAGGACCTCAATGAACCCGTTCTTCTCAAGAGTCTGTCGGACGGGGAACATCAACTACTGCACACACTGGGTCTTTGCCTGCTGTTCAAGAACACTAACAGTCTCTTTTTGCTGGATGAACCCGAAACCCATTTCAATCCGGATTGGCGTAGCAATTTTGTCACCCGTCTCCATCAGAGTTTCAACGGTGCCGATGCCCACGAGATGTTGGTGACTACTCACACTCCCTTTCTGATCTCGGACAGCAGGCCGGAAAAGGTATTGGTGTTTAGCAAGGAAAACGGAACGGTTTCGGTCAGCCACCCCGATTACAACACTCTAGGTGCGTCTATCAACAAGATCACCATGACCACCTTTGGCAAGCGTGAAACCATCGGCGGATATGCTCAGGCGAAGCTGGAGGAACTGCGACAGCGCTTCGAACAAGGAGAGGACAAGGGGGAGCTCATCGCTGAAATCAATCGACAGTTCGGCGACTCGGTGGAAAGTATACTGCTGATCAAGACCATCCTCGACAGTATGGAGGAGCAAGGCTGATGCTATTTGCGTACACCTATGTGCCCCACCAGATGGAGAAAATGCAGGAGTTCATTGATTTTATTTTTGAAGTGTGGTGTAGAGCACCGATTGGAACGGAGTTCAAGCTGGACCTATTTGATGAAAAGCCAGAGCTACAAGCTATTCTTTCACAGTTTGGTTTTGAGAACAATGCACCTGAACGGGGCAAGAAATTTTACCAAGAGATTAAAGGAATCTATGAGCTTTTCGCAGAATTGAAGCCGCCACACATTGAACAGTTCAAACACTGGTATCAATCTAATAACAACATTGAGTGTGCCTGTAGTAACACTGGCGGATCGCAAATAGCTCGCTACGCTGACATTCAGGCACACTACCCAGAGATCAACAAACTACTAGAGTCATTCTTTAAAAACTTGTATTCAGCAGACTTACTTGGCTTGAAAGCATTGAAGGATGCGATTGGCGAACTTGACAACCACTATAAGGTCTTGATGAAAGCGAACAAATTCGGTAAATGCCCGTTTTGCGGAATCAACGATATGAAGGGAGAGCATCACAACAGGCGCGAGGCGTATGATCATTACCTCCCCAAAGGGCTTTATCCTTTCAACTCCATCAATCTTCGCAATCTGGCTCCTGCCTGCCACGATTGTAATAGTGCGTACAAACATACGAAGGACCTTATGTACAATGAAGTTGGGCGGCGGAAGGCCTTTTATCCCTACTCGACTACGGCGTATACCATTAAGTTAACTGTCAACTTGCGCGAGGACACGCATATTGATCAGCTGGAACCTGAGCATATTGAGGTCGTGTTGCACTCTGATGGCTGCAATGAGGAAATTGAAGCATGGAGAGAGGTTTACGGAATTGATGAGCGCTATAAGGCCAAATGTTGTAGCCTTGACGCTAGGGTCTGGTTGGAGGAGGTTCGCATGATGCGCGATAAAGGTACTGATCCCCTATCCTGGCTTAGCACGATCCAACAGGTAGCCGATTATGCTCCCTTCGCCAACAGTTACTTTCTGAAAACGGCCTTCCTTGAAGGATACAAACAAGTTGGCATATTAGATGAGATATAAACACATCATCAATAAGTTATACTGACTACTGGGTCCTGATTGCAAACTAGCTCAATGTTAGGCTCTAATCACACGCGTCGAACCACTCCCCTACCTTTTGACAACGTCATTGAGCGCACACGGACTGACTACACACCTCCTTCACCGCGTCAGGATGAGATTCAGAACATTGAGCGTGGAAGAATTGAGGAGTTGGCGCTCCGTAAACCACTTGCGCCGGCTATCCACGAGCGAGTAACTACGAAAGAGCACGAAGGGGAAGCTGGTATAGTGGGTGCCAATGGGAAGCGCTCCTTCTACCGAGTAAATCAGGCTCGCGTACCGTCCGAGGAGCGTCCGGAACTCCTTCCCCTCCGGCTCCTCGGGCTCCTCCGCAAAGTACTGCTTCATGGCGGCATAACTGGGCATCCCGAACAATGGCAGGGCGTAGTAGAGATCATCGCGTTGCTGCGACTGACGCACCCGCTGGCTGCGGCGCACCTCCTCGCTGGTTAGCTTACGCACCAGATCAATGGCGACATAGAGGGCGGAGCGAAGCGACTCCGGGTACTCCCGTTCGTTATGGGTAATGGCCCACAGCAAGGG
>JACCSL010000717.1 GCA_013812995.1 Ardenticatenales bacterium
GTCATGCGGCGCGCCACCCGCGTGACATCCTCGCGCTGCTCGACGCGAACATGGTGATGGGCGCGGAAGGGGCCGAGCGCCAGCCATTTCTCGGTCTCAGCCGCCCGCGCCTGCCCTGGCGGCTGGAGCAGCAGCAACTCGACATGGGGCGGGCGTTCCATCCGCTGGATGGCCGCGCCCACCTCGCCCAGGTGGGGTCGCGTTCCGGCCTCGGCCACCAGCAGGATGCGATCCGACTGGCGCAGGCAGCGCTGCGTCCAGGGGGTCCAGCTATTATCGGCCTCGTAGAGAATGTACTGGTGGCGACTCTCCTGCCGGCTGAGCCAGCCGCGCAGCGCCACATCGCTGGGGTGATCCTCGTCGGTCTGCGCGACGTCATTGCCCCCGAAGTAGACATTGAAGCGCTCGCTGTTCAGGTGCAGCGTGGGGCCGAAGCGTCCCAGGGTTTCCACCAGCCGCTGCGTGATCTCCACGAGCTGGCTGTGATTGGTGAGGGGCAGAATCGCAAAGGTAGTCGGGCGAACCGTCGCGCCGGGTGCGGCACGGATGGTCTGCATCAAGCGCCGGGTGATATGGCCCGCGATGTGCAGCATCGTCTGGGGATGGCGCTCCGCCAGGCTCTCGAAACGCTCGCGGGTGAGGCGCACCACGTCCGTCTCACGAACCGCGTAGACCGTGGCGGAGCGGGGCTCCCCGGTCAGAAGCGCCACCTCCCCCACGCTCTCGCCCGGCCCCATTTCTCCGGTGGCCCGTGGGCTGCCATCGGGGTTTTCGAGGACGAAGCGTAGCCGCCCGGTGACGACGACGTACAGCGCGCGGGCAGGCGCGCCCTGGTGGAAGAGCTCCTCCCCGGTGGAGAGATGTCGCCACTCGAACTCCGCCTGGAGATCCTCCAGCACCTCGGGGCGCAGGGTACCGAAGAGGCCCAACAGTGCCTGTGCGAGCTGTGCCTGCTGAAGCCGGGGAACGATGCTTTTGGCCAGCGTTGACATGGCCTGTGGGTGGGTGGCAGCCAGGCGTGCCAGCGATTCTCGGGATAACCGAATCAGCCCAGCATCCTCCAGCGCATGGACCGAGGCAGTGCGTAGGTGCCCGGTGAGCAGGGCAATCTCTCCCACGGGCGCTCCCGGTTTCAGGGTGTCGACGATCTGGCTGTTGCCATCCGAGTGGCGAACCGTCACGCCCAGGCGACCCCGCACCAGGACATACATGCTATCCCCTATCTCACCCTGGTGGAAGAGCGCCTCTCCTTCTGTCACCTCGACCCATTCAAGCTCATGCTCCAGGTCCCGCAGAGCGGCCTCATCAAACACCTGAAATAACTCTTTCGAGATAAGGTGGGGGAGAAGGCTCTCTTGTGATCCGTTATACATAATGATCCCTCTAGCTCAGGCCAGCCGGCGCAAGATGAATAACTCTTCAGCCAGCCGCCCACCTATTTTCATTCTTCCATCAACCTGCTTCTGTATTTTTCTGCCCATTCTATACCACCTTCAACAGGGGACACGAGCAAGTGATCGCACAATCTGAATTATCCCTCATGCCGGGCCGCCCGCTCTGGGCGCTTTTGCAGCAACGGGTGACACAGTTAGAAAACGAGCGCGGCTCGCTCCAGCAGGAGATTGCGCTGCTGCGAGAGCAGTTGATGGGCTCCTCCTTTTCCTCATCGCCGCTAGGGCGCGCGACCCAGGAACGCATCCAGCAGGCGCGCGCGGCGGTCCACACCATCGGCGCGACAATCCACTACGAGACCCATCTCACCCTGCGTACCGTTGCCCACGAGCAGGCCCGTGTGAGCGACGAATTGAAGCGTGTCCTGGAGGAGGGCCGACAACTCACCCAGATACTCACCCAGGCGCTCGATAACCTTCAGCTTCTCTCGCACCGGGTGGAGGAGGAGAGCGCAACGATCCTGCACAACGCCCATCTCCAGCAGGAGCACCTGCTGGACGAGGTCGAACGGCTGGAGCACCCATTCAGTGCCTTTCATACCATCGCGCAGCGGCGGCAGGCGGCGTTCCGAATCCAGGATCAGGTCAGGAGCACGCTGCTTGGCCTGGAGCAGGCCAGTGGAAGCACCCGCGCCTCCCTGACGGCGGACAGCCAGACTCTGTTGCAGGTGGGGCGCTCGCTACAGATTGCGTTGGCCCACGTCAACCGCCATGCTCAGGCACTCAGCGAGCTGACCTGTCTGGACAGTGCTCCTCCCTTTGCCGAGCTGCTGACCGCCCCGCGCCCCGCCCTGGATACCCCTGAGACGCTCTCGGAGAGTGCCACCGCTCCCATGCTGGCTCCTCTGTACGGGGCTCTGCGCCGCTGGGCGATCATGCCGCTCCTGAGCCTGCTGCTTTCCTCTTCTCTGTCCACGCGCGGGTATGCCGTCAAACTGCCCGCGAATCCTCAGGGGTTGGGCGATGAGAGTTCGCGGCGCGCCATTTCCCGCATCACGATGCGCCACTGGCTCAAGGACATCAATCCTGCGTTTCATTCCTTCCCCCAACCCGCGACGGCCTACCTCGCCTCTGGCGACCTCATGACCTCGGCGGGCGAGAGGACGGGCGGGACTCACTCGTTGGCGCAAGGCGGCTCGACCCTTACGCTGGACGATACTGTTTGGGCCAAGAGCACAGCCCACCCACGCTTCCCCCGCGCCCAGAGCGACGATTCTACACTGCCCGAAGCGCCTATGCCTTCTGCTCCACTCCCCCCGCAAACGTACCATGTGCAGCAGGGTGAGACGGTCACCGCCATTGCCAGGCGCTTTGGGCTGCGCGTCGATACCATTGTTCAGGCGAACCCCGCGCTCCAGAGCAATCCGCATCGCCTTTCCCTCGGCCAGCCCCTGGTCATCCCGCCGACGGATAACGCGGCCTATACGGCGCAGCCCGTCAGCGCGAGTATGGCGTCGATGGCACTTGTTGCCACTCATGACAGCTCGTTCATTTGGCCGACGCAGGGGCGAGTCACCCAGCAGCCTAGCGCCTACCACATGGCTCTGGACATTGCTGCCTCGCTGGGCACACCCATCCTGGCCACCTCCGGTGGCACGGTCGAGGTCGCGGGCTGGGACAACAGCGGCTACGGGTACATGATCGTCATCGACCACGGCAACGGTTTTCGGACCCGCTATGCCCACCTGTCCGCCTTCCATGTCGAGGTCGGAAGCGTGGTTCGCCAGGGAACCCTCATTGGCAGCGTCGGCTCGACCGGACGCTCGACCGGGCCGCACCTTCACTTCGAGGTCATCCTGAACGGCGTGCTCCAGAATCCCTGGAGCTATCTCTCCTGAGGTTATTTCATCTCGGCCTTCATGGCGGCGATATTTTCCTCGCCCTGAGTCTGAATCAGCATCAGGCATGCGTCGGTAGGCTCTGCGCCCTCCCAGAGACACTCCAGCCCGGCGGTGATCGGTTCCCACATGGCATTCATGAAGGGTGTGTTGGGTAGCGGCTGCCCGACTGTGGCCTGATCGATAAAAGCCGCGATTTCCGGGAGGGTTTCCAGGTTGATCGTGGAGGCGACTTGCCGGTGGGCGGGAATCATCTTGTTGGCCTCCACGAGCTTGCTCTGGGCCTCGGCGCGGGTGTAATACTGCATGATGTTGACAGCGGCTTCCCCGCTACCCCGCGTCTCGGCCGCTTTTGTGAGCATCAGAACCTTGACGCCCACAAAGGGGGTGGCGGGCAGGCGCGTGGCGCTGAAAACGGGCAGAGGTGCAATCCCATAGTCGATGCCCGCCTTTTCCAGCTCGGCGATGTACCAGGGACCATTTACGATGATGGAGGCTTCGCCACTCAAGAAGAGGTTGGAGGCCATGTCGTAGTCGATCATTGGCGGCATGAACTCTCGCAGGGCCGCGATGAAGTTGGCCGCGGCCTGACCGCGCTGCGCGAAGTCTGTCTTTCCCTCCTCGTCGATAATGGTCACGCCCGCGCCCTGCCACCAGGGAGCCGAGAAGTAGTCATCATCCCGCGCCGGGTAGACGAGGTAATAGTCGCTCTTGTCCCACGCCGCCGCATTTGCCAGGACTTCATAGACGTTAGCTCCTGGAAACCCACGCTTTACAAGCGTGGGAGGAAAGGAGCGGCCAGGGTAGAGCAAGGCCAAGCCAAGGGGTTGGCCCTCGCCGCGTCAAGTTAGGCATGGGACACTCTCCAACTCGCATGGCAGAGA
>JACCSL010000774.1 GCA_013812995.1 Ardenticatenales bacterium
ACCCTGGACGACCTGCGGTAACGCGCCCTCTCTGTTTTGAGCTTTCAAGTTCGGCATGATAAGATAGTGCCCACCTAAACAACCACCTCCGGCTCCGCCAGACAATACTGCTCTGGCTGCTCATGCAGCCCACTCCCCTGGTCGGAGCTTTTTTGATGTGGCAGCCACCAAACTAGCCCTAGATTTGAGGATTGAGAGCTTATGCTGCGAACACATACGGCGGGCGAACTGCGCGCCAGCGATGTTGGTACCACGGTGACTCTGGCAGGGTGGGTTCACCGCCGCCGGGATCATGGCGGCCTGATATTTGTCGATATCCGTGACCGCTATGGTCTGACCCAGGCAGTCTTTAATCCCTCTGCCTCACCCGATGCACACAAGATCGGGGAGCAGATGCGCGGGGAGTACGTGGTGCAGGTGACTGGCACCGTCAACGCCCGACCCGCCGAGATGAAAAACCCCAATCTTTCCACCGGCGAGATCGAACTTTTTGTCACCGAGGCGAAGGTTCTGAACGCCGCGCGCACCCCTCCCTTTATGATTAGCGACGGCTCTACCGTGGGCGAGGAGATGCGTCTCAAGTATCGCTACCTCGATCTGCGCCGTCCGGACCTCCAGCAAAATCTGATTTTGCGCCACAAGGTCATCAACTTTATTCGCTCCTGGCTGGACCGGCAGAACTTCATAGAGGTCGAAACCCCCATCCTTCTCAAATCTACGCCGGAGGGTGCGCGGGACTTCCTGGTACCCAGTCGCCTCCACCCTGGCCGCTTCTATGCCCTGCCGCAGAGCCCGCAGCAACTCAAGCAGCTCCTCATGGTGAGTGGCTTTGATCGCTACTTCCAGATTGCGCGCTGCTTCCGCGACGAGGATCTGCGCGGGGATCGCCAACCCGAGTTCACCCAGTTGGACCTGGAGATGAGCTTCGTGGATATGGAAGATATCCTGGCGCTGAACGAGCAACTCGTGATCGACCTGGTTACGACGGTCATGCCAGACAAGCGCTTCTTTCAGGTGCCCTTCCCCCGTCTGACCTACGATGAGGCGATGAACCGCTATGGTTCCGACAAGCCAGACCTGCGCTTCAGCCTGCCCCTCGTGGATGTGAGCGAGATGCTGAAGGGATCGACCTTCCGTGTCTTCCAGGGCGCGCTGGACCCCACCGAGATCCCGAATGGCACGGTCAAAGTGCTGCGCGCCCCCGGCCTCGGTGGCTACTCGCGCAAGCAGATCGAAGAGCTGGAAGCCATCGCGAAGGAGCTGGGAGCCAAGGGCATGGCCTGGGCCAAGGTCGAGGACGGTGCCCTGAGCGGCGGCATTGCGAAGTTCCTGAGCGCGGAAGAGACGAAGGCCCTTCTCGCGGCCACTGAGGCCGAGAGCGGCGACCTGCTGCTCTTCGGGGCGGACCGCTGGAATGTCGTCGTGCAGGTGCTGGGTCGCCTGCGCCTGGAACTCGCCGCCCGCCTGAAGCTCCGTGACCCCAACATCTTCGCCTACGCCTGGGTCATTGGCTTCCCACTGGTGGAGTGGAACGAGGAGGAGAATCGCTGGGATGCCATGCACCACCCCTTCACCTCGCCGCTGGACCAGGACCTGGAGAAGATGGAGAGCGACCCCGGCGCGGTGCGCGCCAAGGCATACGACCTCGTGGCGAACGGGTGGGAACTCGCGGGCGGCTCAATCCGCATCTACCGCCGCGATGTCCAGACGCGGATGTTTGAACTTCTGGCGATTGACGAGGAGCGACAGCAATCGCAGTTCGGCCACCTGCTGGAGGCGTTCGAGTATGGGGCACCGCCGCATGGCGGCATCGCCTGGGGCCTGGACCGCACGGTGATGATGTTCGCGGCAGAGCCCAACATCCGCGAGGTCATCGCCTTCCCCAAGACCGCCGCAGGCACCGACCTGATGACCGCCGCCCCCAGCGAGGTCGATTCCCGCCAGCTCAACGAGTTGCACATTGCGCTCAAGGGCAAGGCGCTGGAGCGGCAGCGCAGCGAGTCGTAAAATCAATCAACTGCGCTTAAAATAGCACCAGCGAATAGTGCTTCTCAGCGAGGTGCCGCCTTGAAACCAGAACCCGTTTCGAATATCGATGCCGCCATCCTGAACGTAGAGGACCCGACAGCCCCGGACAACATGGGGCTGCTCCTCCTCTTTGATGGCAAACTCAACGAGGAAGAGGTAATCGAGCGCATCAAAGTGGCGTGGTTGGCCCATCCCCGCTACCGCCAGCGCGTGCAGAAGCGTGCGCTGGGCAAGATGCAGTGGGTGGAAGACCCCACCTTTGACATTCGCGCCCACTTCCGCCGCGTGGCAGTGCCCGCGCCACAGGATATCGAGGCGCTGCGTCGCACCATCAGCGAGTTGATGGGGATGCTCCTCGACCGCTCCAAGCCGCTATGGACCATGCACCTCATCGAGGGCGGTCCCAGCGGCGATGCGCTGCTCATCCGCGTCCACCATGCCATCGGCGATGGGGTGACACTGCTGGCCTCGGCGCTGGCCCTCTTCCGGGACAAGTACATTCCCAACCAGAAAAAGCCGCGCAAATTCCTGATCGACCGCCTCCTGGAGCCCATCAACGATATGATTGGAACCACACAGGCGCTCACCAAGTGGCTGAAAGAGCAGCGCGAGCAGGGGCTGCCTAGCTCCGCCGATCTGCTCGCCACGGTCAATCAAGCCATAGAGATTGGCATAAAGCTCTTCCCGCTGATCATGGACCCGCCAACGATCCTGACGGGGCCGCTCAGCCGTCGCAAGTCGGTCTCGTGGACGCCGCCGATTCCTTCCAAGGACATGCGGCGCATCTCCCGGACATTCGAGGTCTCTTCCAATGACCTCGCGCTGGCGGTCGTCGCGGGGGCGCTGCGGCGCTACTTCATCTCCCAGAACGAGAAGGTGCCCGATGTGCTTCACGCCTCGGTCCCTGTTTATCTGGGCGAGAGCATTGAGTTAGGCAATAACTTCGGCATCGTGCTGGCCCCGCTGCCCATCGGCGAGCCGGACCCGATGAAGCGCGTCAACAAGATTCACGAGACGATGGCGCACCTCAAGCAATCCCCGGAGGCGCAGATCAGCGCGGGTATCTTCGATACGGCGGGGCGGCTACCGCCCAGCTTCGTGGCACGCGCCTTCGATGAGGTGTCGCGCAAGGCATCGCTCGTCGTCACGAATGTGCCGGGGCCGCCCGTGTCGGTCTCGCTGGCCGGGGCAAAGCTCATCCAGGTGGTTCCCTTTGTCCCGCTCTCCGGGCGCATCGGCCTGGGCATCGCGATTGCGGCCTACAACCGCCACTACACCCTGAGTATCCAGGCGGATGGCGAGCGCATCAAGCCGAGCCTTCGCTCCTTCATCCAGCTGCTCCGGGCTGAGCTGGCCCTACTCACCTCGCTGGCGGATGGGGGGACGGAGGCAGCGGAGGGCACGGAGAGCACGGAGGACCCACAGAGTGTCCAATGCACCGCGCAGACACGCCAGGGCACGCGCTGCCGTAACCGCGCCCGCAAGGGGATGCGTACCTGCTCTGTACACAGCACCCTGGAGGAAACCGTCGCCCCGCCAGTAGAAGAGCCAGAAAAGCTCCCGCCCTCCTCCCGACGGCAGCGCCGGAAGGAGGAGCGCGCGCAGGCAGCGTCCCAGGAGATAGCAGAGGCAGCGCCAGAGGGGATGCCACAGGAGACACCGCAGGAGACGCCCTTGGATGCTGGGTCGCCTTAATACACCTGATGGTTGAGGAAAAAATAACCTGACTTCGGACTGTTCTGCGAGGGTCGCCTGCTACAAGGGCGACCCTCGTGTTATTTGAGACGTAATAGGCAAGAGTGACAAGCGACCGCAAGCTCACTACACTATCGCAAACGTCAGAAGGCAAGAGAGCGATGATTGACCAGGTTCTACTGAACGGTCAGTACCGTTTGATCGAAAAGTTGGGTGAAGGGGGAATGGGCGAGGTGTGGCGCGCCCAGGATGTGGTCGCGGAGCGCCCGGTTGGCATCAAACGACTGCTGCTGCACTCTGCCCACGACGCAGAGCTGCGG
>JACCSL010000779.1 GCA_013812995.1 Ardenticatenales bacterium
CCCCTGGACCTGCCGACTACGAGCCCTGATGATCCGAAGGTCGCGGTGGTGGCGCTGCCCGCCCTAGAGGCTGGGACTTACACAGTCACCTGGCACACCAAGAGCGTGGATGGGCACCCACTCGACGGCTCCTACGAGTTCGAGATTCATTTCCGACAGCAGATAATAACAATGGTGGTGGCGGGCACGGTCTTTTCGCTGATGGCGCTGCTGGTCTTTTTGCGGCGCGCCCGGCCAGAGGATCTCGAAGAAGAGTAGCGCGCCACGAAATCAAAAGAGCCAGTCCTTTTCGGGGCTGGCTCCTCTATTTGGTGGGTGGGCTAGCTCAGGTAGGCGCGCGCGGCTCGGGGCTGAGCATCCCGCAATAGCAATCGAAGAGTGTTGACCAGCAGCTCTTCCTGCGCGCGATTCATTCGATCTTCCAGGTCAATCAGCGTGTCGAAGTCGTAGATGGGGACGCGCTGCTCCGCTACGATTTTGCCAAACGGCTCGCTACCATCCAGAACCTGTACCGCCACCTGCGCCTCGTGGATGACACCCGCATTGTACGCCTCGAAGGCACGCGAGACCGGATTCTGACCGTAGGGGTCAAAGAGCGGCTCCGGGCCGGGGAGCCCGGAGTGCAGATTGACGACCCGCTCCGGGAAGCGCTGGAAAAAGCCCTCGTAGAGAGGATGCTTCCAACCCGCCAGAATAATCAGATCAGGGCGATAAGCGGCAATCTTGTCCGCCAGCTCCTGCTCGTAGTCACTCTCCGACTTGCCCTCAAATCGATAATCGGCAAAGTCGTGCAGGCTGGCATCAATGCCCTCGCGCTCCGCGCGCAGCAGGCCATAGCTCCAGGGCTCATGAGAGAAGACCGCAACGACCTCAGCATCCAGGGTCTCCCAGCGGGTGCCGTCAAGGATGGCCTGCAAGGTAGCGCCCGTTCCCGATATCAAAACCACCAGCCGTTTGGTTGTGCTATTCATCTCTCACCCTAGCCTTTCGTGCTCTCTTAAACGCTATCGACCCTGTTATTTATACGTCCCAGCGTGGTATCTGGTTCCTAGCTAAAAAGCAAACACCCTGCCATGAGCTTCTCTGCCGCCATTGCAGGGTGTTTATTGGAAATTGTTTGGCTAGCTAGAGATGATCGGCGACCACCCGCGTCTTGATTTCCCCGAGCGCGAGCGGCATGGGCGGCGCGCTCAACCGCTTGGGTTCTTCCCGCAAAAAGTCTAGCAGATACTCATTCACCAGATTGGGCCGATCTGCCATCGCGTTGTGTCCCGCACGGGGAATGAACTTGAATGAGGCATTGGGAATCATCTCAGCCATCTGGAGTCCCATCTGTGGGGGTAGCATGACATCGCGCGTCCCCCAGAGTACCATCGTGGGGGCCTGGATGCGCGGCAGGTAGGGTCGCGCATCGACCTGGCAGATTTCGTTAGTCAGGCGGAGAAGCGTCGGGATACCCGCACGCAGGCCGTCGCTGACCACGGTGGGGATGAAGGAAAAAGAGCCATGCTTCATGGCGCGCATCAGGCGCAGCATCATGTGCTGCACGCCGCCCTTGGTTGGTATCCCCACAGAGTCAATGAGCGCCAACTTCTCCACGCGTTCAGGTTGCAGGGCAGCCATACGCAGGGAAACATAGCCTCCCATTGAGTGACCCACCAGATACACCCGCTCCAGCCCCATCCAGTCGAGCCAGGCGGGCAGGCTCAGCGTTACATCTTCCAGGGCACAGGCTTGACCACTGAGGCCGAAGCCTGGCAAGTCCACCAGATACACCTTGAAATGGTTGCTAAGGGCGCGGGTGTTCCGTCTCCACCAGCGCGTTGAGCCAGCCAGTCCATGCACCAGCACAAGCGGTGCGCCATTGCCGTAGCTTGTATAATGCAGGTCACTCATACCGCTATTTTCTCTCCAATACCGTTACCATGCGCCACGCTGGAAGATCACTCTGCCAGGGAACGGCGCTGTCCATCGCTCCAAAGCGCTCACGAAGGTGCCACTGTCCAGAAGCCCGTACAATGGCCTCCATTTCCCCGGCCAACCACAGCCGCGAGGGAATGATCTCCTGCCGCCAGAAGATTGCCTCAGCGTCCCGTGTGGCCCGCATCGTGACCGTCAGCAACCCGACCTGGGTGGTAAAATCAAAAGCATCCTCTGGCTCGCCCCAGGTCGTGTGAACCACAACCTCACCGCTCTCGTCCTCGGCTTCCCACTCATTTTCCATCCCACCCTCCGCGCTGGCAAAGGCATCGCGGGGATGACTCTGCTCCAGAACATAGAGACCTCCCTCGGTGAGGTTGCGCGCGGTGGCGGCCAGGTTCCGAAGCAGGTCGTCCAGGGTGAGCAGGTGGCTCAGACTGTCCATGAGGCAACAGGCGAGATCGACCGGCTCCGGTAGGGTGAAATCGCGCATATCCGCCAGGAACCAGGAGATATCGGGATCGTTGCCGCCCGGCTGGCTTTGAGCATAGGCAACCATGTCGTTGTTAAGCTCTACCCCCACAGAACGCAAGTTGCGTGCCGCAAAGAGTCGGGCATGTTGCCCTGGACCACAGGCGAGTTCTACCGTGCTGCGTGCCTCGCGCCCCCGTGCCATACGGTATTGGTCGAGCATGAAGGCGCATTCCGCAGCCACATCGCGCCACCCAAAGGCGATGTCATAG
>JACCSL010000781.1 GCA_013812995.1 Ardenticatenales bacterium
CCCTTGCGGGTTGCGCAATCCCAAATCCAAAGCGTTCCATCATCCGAGGCTGAAAGAATGGATTTGCCGTCAGGTGTGATTGCCAGGGAGGTGACTGGGGCGGTGTGTCCCTTGAGCGAATAATCGTAGGTCCGCGCTTGCAGGTCCCAGACAATGAGTGTCTTGTCATCAGACGCGGTAACGGCCCAAGTCTCGTCCGGGCTCAGAGCTATCTTGTTGATGCGAGCCTTATGACTGGCATATCTCCGAACGATTTCTCCTTGCTTCCAATCCCATTGGATAACAGAGGTGTCGTTAGAGGCGGAGAAAAGTGAGGTTCCATCCGGTGCCATAACAACGGCATTGACCGCTCTCTCATGTCCGCGCAGGCTCAGGGTGTGCTCTCCACTCCTCCAATTCCACACAATCAGCATCTTATCTTTCGAGGCCGAAATTGCGTATTGACCATCGGCTGTAATCGAAACTGCGTTGACGGCAGCACCATGACCCTCGAGGGTACGAATAGCCTCTTTGTTTTCTATGTCCCACACAATCAGCGTCTTATCGTCAGAAGCAGAGATTGCGTACCGACCATCCGGCGTAACAGAAACCGCCTTGACCGAACTTTTGTGTCCGTGGGACATAGCCTCCGATTTGCCAGTCTCAAAGTTCCACACTCGTACTGTACCATCCCGGGAGCCAGAAACAACAAACTGACCGTCGGGTGTTACGGCAACACTCCTTATAGATCCTTCGGGTCCGTTGAACTCCTTAACAGTCCCTACAATGTCTTTTTTATAGGCAGATAATGCTTTTGGCAAGCTTTTTTCAAGACGTCTTCGCAGAAAAATTCGACTCCTTTTGCTTCGTACTCCTGCGATTTGGAGGCAATGGGGCTTCTTCCATTTCAGGATCAAACCTCTTCTTGGGACCGGGGCCAATGCTTTATGGGTCCCAAAGAAAATGGGAAAGCTTCCCTGCCTGGCCCAGATTCCCTCAACCGGTTTGGCGAGATCCCACACCCTAAGTGTCTCATCATCAGCTGCGGCAATGACATAGCGGCCCAATACGACTGCCAACGCATAGATGCGTTTTGTACATCCCACTAACGAATATAATTGTTCTAACCTTGCTGTTTCTTCCCCTGCCACTTGCCAAACCTTGATCCCGTCAGCCGATCCCGAAACGACCATTTGAAGTTCGATGACCCCTGCGTCGTCACCAAATCCATTAGGTATCTGGCCAGTACTCATCGCGATGGCTGTAATACTCGTGGTGTGACCGTGTCTCTCTGAAAACTCGAGGGAGCCATTTTCAAGGTTCCACCCTTTGAGAGTGTTATCCCTAGAGGCTGAAACGACATATCGACCATCAGGTGTGATCGCCAAGGAGTAAATGGGGCACTTATGACCCCCTAAGGTTGTCAGACGCTCTCCTGTCTGAAGCATTCCTATGTTTAGGGAGCCATCGTGAGAGGCAGAGATTACAAGTTGATCATTGCAAGTCACTGCCATATTACTCACTTCGTTATGGACAAGAGAGGGGCCTAGTTGATTCTCTACCGGATACAATCCCCTCACTTTAGTGCCAGCGACCCAAACTGCGTACCCAGTATGTGTCACAAGCAACGCGGCGATTTCATCCTCGCCATCCGGTCCGACATCCTCCAAAGGGGTATTATTCTCCAAATCCCATCTCACCATTTTGCCAACCCACCTTTCCGAAGGGTTAGGATCAGGAAGACGAACGGAGGCCGAGATGAGCACATAGTCATCATGGGCAGCGATGGCTATATTTCTGATTTTGTCGGGAGGTATCCATCTCTGTGGCAACGGTTTGATGTTCAAACCTTCTATTTCCCAAACTTTCACTGTTCCATCTTGAGAGGCAGAAACCGCAAATCGTCCATTCGGCGTGACAGCAATCTGGGCAATCCTGCTGAGGTGCTGGTCCAATGGTTGCATATCTACAGCTTGCGGCGTTCGGAGTTCCAAATCCCAAAGTTTCAGGTCATTGGAGCTAGAGCTGGAAAGCAGGGCTTGAGTATCAACTGCCAGAGAAATGATGCTGTCGGTGTATCCGGCTAGACGCTCTTTCAAGGTTCCAGTGGCCGACTCCCAGATAACAAGGACGCCATCAGTCGAAGCACCGATAATGCATTGCCCATCATCTGTGATGGCAACACTTTTCACGACTACCTCGGCCTGCTCAAGCACTATCTCGGCTACGCCATTCTTAAGGTTCCATAGCCTGGCTTTCTGCTCCTTGTTTGAAACATTCGTTCCCGGCGGCGGCCCAAAGGCGGCCACAACATAGAGGGCCGCTTCGCGGTTATAGATAGCGACTGAGATGACAGGCAGCGGGTCCGTTTCCTCCTCAGGAAGCGTCACCATCGGTTCCCTGTTCTCCCAATTCCAAACCACGAGCGTCCCATCATCGGAGCCTGAAACCAAGTAGTGCCCATCGCAACTCATGGCAAGCGCATTGATTCGGTCGCCATGACCTTTAAGAGGCTCGCCCTCGAGTGGTTCATCCTCAAGGCTCCAAAGATACAGCTGAAACTGAAACTGATGATCCTCCCCAGCTGCGATAACCGTGAGCCCATCCGGGGTGATGGCAACCGAGTTGATTCTAGCCTCACATTCAAAGGGCTTTCCTTTAGGGTCACCCTCCAACGCCCAAGCTTGAAGTCGACGGGGCCCTGCCAAAACCGCATGTTTTCCATCAGGGCTGATTGCCACGGCCACTACTGCCTCTTCGGGGCCTTCTAACGTACGAAGGACCGTTCGGCCCTCAATATCCCACACCTTTACCTTGTTGTCTTCGTCTGCCGAGATCGCCCGTTGGCCATCTGGTGTCATCGCGACGGCGCGAATCAGTTGTGTATGGTCGGTAAAGGTACGCCGCAAGGGGCTACCCACCTGTAAAAGGGAGGGAGTTAGCGGGCGAAGCCAGTAGTTTTCCTGGTGAATCTGCTCCAGCAGATGCCGGATTTCTGGAAACGCTTCTACCGTCATCAAGCGTCCCCATAGCTGCGCCGCGAGCTGGGATGGGTCGTGCGCCAACACATGCGCCGCCAACTCAAGCGCGGCTTGCACCACTGGTGTCGCTTCATCGTCCTTTAGCCATCCGTAATCTGCCAGCAGCGCGTTGAACCCCTCTGTCTTCAGCTTGGCTTGTAACCATCGATGGTCCAAGAGGAGCGCACGGAGTGTTTCTCGTTGCCCGGCCTCGTGTAGGTGGTAGGCAAGATGTTGCCAGAGGTACGGCTCATTTTGAGGAAGATCAGCCCATTGCTCGACCCGGTAGGTTGCAAGAAAGTTCGAATGGTGCGTGGGCAGTCCCGCGCCCTGCTCCTCCACCAGAAAGGTGCGTACAACATCGTGCAGACGGATTTCCTCCATGTTATAGGTCGACACTAAAGAGCGTTTGGAGAAGCGCAGGCATACGAGGTCGACCGTGGTCCACTCCAGCCCCCACAGGTGCATGAGGGTTTCTACGGGAATGTCCGTATCTTCGGGGAAAATCGCCAGGCTGTGGTAGCAGCGCCGCTCGTTCACCACTATCCGTCCATAGCGCTCCTTCTCTTCTTCCTTCAGCCACAGCAGGCTCACGCGGATTGTGGCACCAGCGGCCCGATTTCGCTCTATTGGATCGTCAGGGTTGTTGAAGGCGTCCAGACCCTGCTCAGTCAGCGCCTTGTTCGCCGCGATCAGCACCTTATCCATCATTCGGATAGGCAACTCTGTTACATGGTCATAGAGGAACTTGTTGACGAGTTGTAACAACAGCGGCCACTTTCCCAGCCGCGCCGCAAGTCGCTTGAGATCAGCGTCATAACCTTTGGGCAACTCCTTGCCCAGTAGTTCTACAGCCTCCTCGTCTCTCATGGCATCCACATGGACCGCCTGGACCCCACGGGGCAGGGTATCACTGTTGCGCGTGGTGATGAGCCGGGCGCAGTTCGCGCCACCTTTCAGGAAGGGAGTCAGGTGGCCCGGCTCCCAGACATCGTCAATCACCAGCAGGAGGCGCTTGTTCCCCAGAGCATTTTCCAGTGCCGTCGTGGCCTCGTTCAAATCAGTGAAGAACGGCACGGAGGCGCTGCTACGTCCGCCCTGACTGCCCAGTGCCTGGCTTAATTCACTTGCCTGCTGCTGCAACTCCTGCTTGCGCCTCTGTCCCTCCGGGATGCTGTCGACGAGCACTTCTATGAACAGCAGCAGCGCATTTTCACCCGCAGCGTTCTCTTCCTCATGCAACCAACTCACCAAAGCCTGCACCAGCGCCTCTCGATTATCCCTTGTCGGGATATGATCTTTCCAGCGAGCCAGCCGCGCATCCACAAATAGATCCTTTAGCTCCTGATGAGTCTCCGGGCCGCAGCGTAGAAGCGTTGCCCGCAGGCCAGACAGCACCTCTGGGGGAATCCCTCGCTGCCCTCCAGCACCTGACTTTGGAAATGTCTGCGCGCTTTCCATTGGCATGAGTGCCTGGATAAGTTGCTGCATTGGTAGCCGCAGATCGACAGGATTTTCTCCTAGCGTTACCCAGAGAATGCCATCGGGAAAGGCCGCACGCACCTCGGGGTCATGGGCCAGGGCACGAGCCAGCGTTGTCTTCCCGTAGCCTCCCGCCCCACGCAGCGCCGTGGTAATAGCCACCGCCTCGCTCGGCTTATGCCCTAGCAGGCTCGCTCGGAGCGTCTGATACTCCATCGGTCGCTCCACGAACCACTCAACCTCAAGCGGCTCCACCATGAAGGGGATATGAGTTGAGCCAGAGAGATCACCCATAGAAGCACGCTTGTGCCTTTTGAAGAGGGGTTATTGCTAAGGGAGAGATGTCCAGGCAGTGGGGTGTAAAGGGGGGTGGTGAGAGGAAGGACGGAAGAAATATGGGACTGTAGAGAAATAAGCTCATAAGGGACCTTGCAAGTTACTTTAACCAAATCATTGATGACTGGCTCTATCCTATCCAAGGTATGCAAGGCTCGTCAAGTACCCTATGCCCTTTTGGATTTCGGGTAACAACCAAAATGACGAGAGGACGCCCTGGAATGGGACAAAAAGCGCGTGGACAGTCGCGCCTAGCTTTGGTACACTGAGGGGTACCGACGGAGGAGGCAGAGAGGAGAGATTTTTATGTCTGGTCGAAAACCGTATGAGCCAGTAGAACCCCGCATTCCCCTTGGCAAACGTTTCAAGGGCGTCATCCTATTCTTCCAACAACTACCTTCCACTTTTCAACATTCCGCAGGGCAAGCCCTCACCAGACGATTAGCCGGACAGAAGCGACAAAAAACACTGTGGTTGTTAAAACATCCCCCGTACCTTCAAGAAGGGGCTCCCACTTATACCATTGCGGGAATCTCCTCTCGACGCCTGGGATGGTTGCTACGGGAGCTTTTTGAGGAAATTAACCAAGCGGACGCACAGCAGAGTGGCGTTGCTGCGATTTGGGAAGAACGACTCCGCCTCGCCCATCGGGCATGTGAGCAGCAAAGAGCCATCACCGAGGCGGCCTTGGGGGAAAACTATTACGACGCGCCGGAAGCACGTCAGGAAATCATCACCTTGGCAGAGCAGATCATTTTTGGGGCAGATGACCACATGCGGGATAAATGGAGAGAACGACTTCCATGAGCTAACTGCCCCGCTTTAACCCCAGCACCCTACATCAATAATATCCCCTCCGCTATCTTTTGGAGATGGTGGTAATCCCCGCTGAGCTGGCGGGCTACCTCCGCCGCTCGGTGGCTTTTTTGCTTCTGTCCAAGCAGGTGGTTGATCTGGGCCATGCG
>JACCSL010000793.1 GCA_013812995.1 Ardenticatenales bacterium
CACGCGGGCATAGCGTCCCCCCTTGGCGTCGCGCCACTCCGCGACCTGCAGCGCATGGGCGAGGGGGAGCGCGCAGTCACTGTCAAGGAGTACCTCGCCGCGCCGGGCCTGCTGCTCCGCTGCGCTCATGCGAACGATAGGCGCGCCGCCCATCGCCTCCAGGCACTGGATCGAGGGGTTCCCAACCAGGAAGCGCCGCACCGACCCCCTGGCAATCCCCACCTTCAGCCCCAGGGCCAGTTCCGCCCCGGTGGGAAGTGGAAGCGCCTGGAAGGAGCCCATCGCGGCCTGCATGGCGAGCGCGCAGGCCGTGGCCCGCAGGCCATCATCCTCATCAAAGTAACCAACCATCGCATCCCCGGCGAAGTCAATCACGCTTCCGCCGTAGGCACGGATCTGGGGCAAGAGGGCGTCGTAGACTGCATTGATCTGCCGCGCGACCTCTTCGGCCCCACGGCGGGGACCCAGGACGCGCGCGAGCTCTTCCGCCAGGGGCGTGAAGCCCGAGAGGTCAGCCAAGAGGGTCGCCCCGCTGCTGTGCTCGCGCAGGGCGCGACCCGTTGCCAGCGCCTGAAGACGGTCCATCGGGAGATAAGCAGCCAGTAGAGGGTTCCACATCGTTCCTGCTCCTGGGGCAACGGTTTGATTCAAGGTACCACGGCGGCGGGGCCTCTGTCCAGATGCCAGGGTGCGATGGCGCAATTCCATGCTTCTACGCTGCCACTATGTCTCGGTCGTTCTCAAGCAGTCGATGGGCGATATAGCGGCCTGCGTACCCAAAAACGCCTGGCACGGCAAGAAGGTCGTTGGACATTCCTGGTTCTCCATCACCATGCCATATAACAGTGGTGTGCCTTCAGCAGACCCGGGGAGTTATAATTCCTGCGTGCATGACAGCTCCACGGGCAGACCAACGAACTGGCCATAGCGGGCGGCGGCAGTTTCCACGGCCTGAGCCGCTGCCGGAGTGAGCCTCGTGAAGAGTGTCGCTCTTACCAGGGGTGCCTTCCGCTTGAGCGTGCGTTTCCAGACTCCCACCACCTGGCCGTCGACCACAATTGTGGGAGCCAATAGGCCACCGCCCGGGTTTATCTGCTTTGCCAGCGACGGTGCGAGGACGGCGTGGCGCTCCTTGTACCCCACCAGGTACTCGTCGAAGGCCGGCAGAAGATACGCGGAGGAGGAAGCGCCATCCTGGTCAGGGCCGCACGCGGGCAACCAGTAGTCCCGACCCTGCACGAGCTCACGCACGAGCTGAGGTTGTACCATCTCCAATCCCGCCCGCGCCTCGGCGGTCGCGAGCCCCGACCACCAGACAAAATCCGCCAGAGTCGCCGGACCGTGGCTCGTAAAGTAGCGTGCGGCGAGTTCAGCCAGGGCCTCGTCTCGGATGAGGATCCTGGTAGGAGGTACCCACTCGTCGAGGAGGGTGAAGGTTTCCTGCTTGTCGCTGCGGGGTCCCAGGCAGAGGAGGCCCTCCTGTGCTGCACGCCACAGGAGGTGGTAGCCCCGCTGGTGCGCTGTAGAGATATGGGCCTGCTCCAGCACCTGATACAGCGCCGCGCGTGTCAGGTGCTGGCCTCCGCGGAGCGCCTCGACCAACAGCGCCAGGGCACGCGCCACCACGGACTCATCCAGGTCAAGCTGCTGAAAACGCCGTGTGCTGCGGGCGAGGAGGCGCGGGGCGAGGAGCCCCCGCAGCCAGTGCACATCGGCGGCAGCGACGAAATGCAGGGTTCCACGGAGGAGCCAGGTGCGGACGATCTTGCCTGTGGCAAGCGCCTGCTCGATCGTCTCCTCGGTCGCAGCCTGCGTGCGTGCCCCCACGGTCCAGAGGGCAGCCCGATAGTCCTGAGCTTGCACTGCGCCGAGCCAGGCGACTGTCTGAACTGGCTGTGGGCTCGGAGTTCCGGCGAGCCGCTGGTTGAGCAGACGAGAGTGAGGAAGATCCATTATGGAGCACCAATGTCAGACTTTACCGCATCGAGGCGGATGGGGAGCGGCGGTGTGCAGGGACAGACGCTGCTCGGACTTTGCCGGAAAGCGGTGCTCTACGGTGCGAGAATAATAGGTGAGGAGGAGGGGGGATGGCAATGGGCAGGGAACAGTGGAGGGTCAGGATGAGTGCGGAAGTAACATTGCCCGCCCAGGCCGTGCCTTGCACTTTGGCGATGGGAATATCATCGTCCTTCCGGGCTCCGACGTTGCCTGAGGCAGTGGCAGAGCGCGGCGCGCCACGGATGAGGCTGCTACGGGAGGAGTTGCCCTCAGCCCATGTTACCCTCAGCATCTGACTACCAGCCACCGAGGTTCGTGACGGATAGGAGGCAGCAGATGGGATTTGATACGTCCGTAACTGCCTGGCACACCGCCAACTGTGACGAGGTACGAAAAGTCGTATACGCTGCGCCAACTCCTTTGACTTCTCCTGAGACATGATGTGTGGTATCCAACCCCTATGCCTTTGGAGAAACCATGCCCCCGCTTGACGAGCCGCACACCAGCTATGCGCCCGAGAGCCTCTACCTATTGAGCCCCCTTGGCGAGCCGCCTGCAAAGAACGACCCAGAAAGACTCTATGAACTGACCTTGTTTCATGAGTCGCCCGTGAGCTACACGCCCGAGAGCCTCTTTACCCTGGCTCCGCTTGATGAGTCGCTCACCAGCCACACCCAAGAATGGGTCACGTATGCCTTGGTTTTACTTTTGGTTATGGCTGTCACCCTGGCGATTCTGACGATTCTTGGCCCTCAGATCGGCAACGTGTTCTCGAAAGTCACGGATTGCGCATGTATCAGGACATGGGAGCCCGTAACGCCTCACGTTGCCGGGTTTGTGTCTGGTGACACAGCAAGCTCTACGCGCCCAAGTGCAGAGCGGAGGAGCCCCACGCAGCGCACCGGATCGGTGCGTATCATCTCCGTACTCGGTGGAGTCCATAAGGTTGTTTTCCATGCTGGTGCTCCTCCTGGGGC
>JACCSL010000794.1 GCA_013812995.1 Ardenticatenales bacterium
GCACTGAGAGAAAAGCCCAGAAACTCCGACTGCCCACTGTTGTTGCCCTGATTGTTGCCCTGGTTATTGCCCTGATTGTTGCCCTGGTTGTCGCCGCTGCCGCAACCCGAGACACCAATGGCGGGCAGGTTCTCCAGCATGTCCAGTGCCAGGTTGATGGGGCGCACCAACCCGAACTTGCCCTGCCGTCCGTCCTGCCCCTCGCGTGTGAAGGTGGGAACGCCAACGAGCGTGCCATCGTCCTTCACCGCCGAGCCGCCGGAGTTGCCAGGGTTGATCTCAGCGTCCGTCTTGATGAGTTCTCCATCCCCTACAAAGCCGCTGACGCTCCCCTCGGTGAAGGAAACACTCTCCCCACCGATGCCGGGGAAGCCAACGATAGAGAAATTGTCCCCTATCTCGAGGGTATCGGAGTCACCGACCTCGTAGGTGGGGAGCTTCTGGCAGCCCTGGAGCGGTTTGCCATTGATGTCGGCGAAGAGTTGCACCAGCGCCAGGTCCAGCGCCGGGTCGCCGCGAATAACGCGGCCCAGGTACGTCGGAACCGCCGCCTTGCGCGGGTCGCGGGTGATCGCGATGGCAACAATCCCATCGCTATTCGCCAGCGTCTCCTGCTCGGTGTCGCCCACGACGTGGAAGTTCGTCAGAATCAGGCCGCGCTGGTCCACCGTCGAGCCGGAACCACGCGCGATGACATTCAGATCATCATCCAGCGTCAGAACAAGAACGGTGGAGAGGATTGCCTGATTGCGGTCCTCCCGACCCAGCTGCGCATGGGCCGCTGGCACCATCACACTCAGGCTGAGGAGCATCGCCACCATCAGCCAGAGGACAAAAGGACGAAAGCGCTTCATTGTACCACCTCCGAGAAGCGTAGACTCTCGATGAGCCGAGGCCAGAGGGCTTCCACGTCTGCCCACTGGGACTCCGGCGCTTCAAGCGTAATGACGTACAGGGATTCTCCCTGGGGCACCAGGGCCTCATACCCATGAATAATGTCCAGTTCCGAGGCGAAAAAATTGGTCTCGCCCGTTGTGACGTAGGCATATTCCAGAATGCCGGCTTTTATGCCCGCCACATCAGCCAGCTGACTTCCAATGGCCTGGTAGACATCGAATGCCTGGGCCTGCTTGAGGGCGCGGCTAGCCACCAGCCCCTCGCCCCCCTCCGCACCAATCGGAGGCAGCGGGAGTTGATTGACCCGCACCGCCATCCCGTCCGGAGAGAGCAAGCCTAGCGTATCATTGCTTCCGAGCGGCAACGAGCCTGCCGGAACGGAGAGTTGGAGCCCTCCAGCCTGCACCGTCTCGGTGGCGTAGAGGGCCTGCTGCCGAAGCAGCCACCCCAGCATCAGGGCGACGATTGCCAGCCCCAGAACCATCCAATCGGCGGAGCGCGTGACGGGTGACGGACGTTCCGCCAGCGCGGGGGATGAACCGGTCATGCGCCTGTCCTTTCCGGGGGAACACGAAGGAGCATCTCCTGGTAGGCACGGCGCAGGAGATAGAAGATGAGCCCGAAGATGAGCCCGGCGAAAACCGTTGTGGCAATGAGGGAGGGCCAGGGGTTGTACCCCAGACCACCCGTGCCGAGCTGCGCATCCATCCATTCGTAGAGACCATGCAGCATGCCTGCCACAAGCACCCCCAGCGGGGCCAGCCAATCAGGGCCGCCCCCCGGCTTGATGAGCCCGAGGAAATAGCCGACGACGCCCCCAAAGGTGGCATACGCCAGGCTCGTCACCACGATGTGGAGGGTTCCAACGCCCAGGCTGATGGTCCCGACCTCCATAAGGTAGGTCAGATTGGCAGCCACCCCGAGCCCGAGCGCGGCGGCGGTTCCATAGATGATTCCATCGACCCGCTCATCGAACTCAGAGGTTGGCATGACGGTGAAGCGGACGGCCAGATAGGTAAGCGCCGCCGTCAGAATCCCACTGAGAAAAGTGCTGGAAAGTAGATGTGTCATGCTTCCCACCTGCACCCAGCGTTGTACCTCGAACACCTCGCGCAGCAGGGGCTGTTCCACGGCTCCGCCTAGAAGCAGACCGAGGACGAAGATGCTGACGACATAGCTATGCGGTTCTGGTTCCAATTGGTCCTGACTGTAGAAAAAGAAGAGCCAGAGCAGGGCGGGGATGAGTGTCAAGACGAGCCCCAGAAGGAGCCGCCAGCCGCCGCTGATCTCACTGCCGAAGGTGGGCGCAAGCAGCGCGAGCCCTGCACCACCTAGAAAAAGCACGGATAGCACTGCCAGGGTTGCCGCCCATAGACCCCCACTCCCGGTGCGGGAGAGGAGCTTATAGCAATTCTCGCAGTAATAGGTTCCCTCTCGGGCATCGCCGAGGTCGCGACCACAACGGCCGCACGTTTCCCTTACCATATAGGTTCCTCCTGGTGAACACCGGTCAGCCACAATGCTCTCCTGGAGAGGGAGAGCAGTACTAATTACGCGGCCTATCAAGTTTTGTTTTGATTGTAGAGAACTTCGCTCCCTTTTATCATATCTCTAAAGGGTTGCTTAGGCCAACCCTCTAAAAACCATCTGCTCCTAGCGGCGGATAAAGGTTCCGTTGTTAGCCAGGATGTAGATGGCGGAGCCGCTGCCAAGGAATATAAAGCCGTTCTCGAACTGCTGCATCTGCCCAACGTTAGTCGAGCTGTGCTCTGGCTCCAGCGCCCAGCCAAGCAGCCCATCCTGCGCGTCCAGGAAGGTGCGCCAGACAAAGCCGAAGCCCCGGATGGGCTCCACCCGCCCATCCGGCGGGATGAGGCCGATGCCCTCCGGGTTGCTCCCATCCCAGCGCCAGGCGCTGCTCGTCTGCCATCTTCCCTCTGTCAATGCGGTGCCACGGCTCTTGGAGCGATCAAAGATCGCAAATACCTGGTCCGTGTCACTGCGCCAGAAGAGATACCCTCCCTCAAATGTTTCTTCCGCCAGCGTGGGAATCGTGGCGACAGGTGCCATCGGACAGCCCAGGAAGTCCTCGTTGCTCTCCCAGAGGGCAGCAAAGCGGGGGCTCGGACTGACCACACAGGCTACTACCTCGGGTGTCGGAGTACGGGTCGGCGGCTCTACCGTGGCGGTTTCTGTGGGAGGAGCCAAGGTAGGGGTGGCGCTGGGTGTGGCGGTCAGCGCAGGTGCAACGGTGCTGGTCGGGGCGCGTGTCTGGGTAGGCACGCGGGCAACCGTGACGGTGCGTGTCGGTGCTGGCCGCGTCGCCGACGGCAAAGCTGTCGGCGAGGGTGACGTCTCAGGAGAAGGGTCCGGTGAGGGCGTGGCGCTCTCCGTGGCGGTGGGGGTGGCAGAGCTCGATAGGCTCGCCAGCTCGATGGTCTCGGTGGCAGCGGGCGCATCGGCGTTGGCGTTCGGTCCAGGGG
>JACCSL010000797.1 GCA_013812995.1 Ardenticatenales bacterium
GCGCGCTGCTGTTCCGCGAGGGCCCCCTGGGTCTGATCGAAGAGGCGGGCATTGTTCAGCGCCGCCGCCGCCTGGGCACTCAGCGCCTCGACGAGGCGGATGTCCTGGGGCGAAAAATCGCGACTGCTACGCGTGTCCACCATCTCCACCAGCCCGATAACCTGCCCTCGCCCCACGAGCGGGACCATGAGCAGCGATTGGGCCGCCACTTCCTCCATCAACTGTAGTTCGGCCTGGTCGCTCTCCGGGTCATCCACCCGCGGCGTCACAATCGTGCGATCCTGGAGCACGCGCGCCGTCAGAGGATATTCTGCCAGCGCATAGCGCATTCCCAACGGGTAAGACGCTTGCGCCTCGGCAAGCGAGACGGTGAACTCCGTCACAACCGCCTGGGTCTGCTGGTCCCAGGAAGAGATCACACAGATATCGGTGTCTGTCGCACGGGTCAGTTGGGCGGCGATAATCTCCATCACGCCAGTCAGTTCCAGCGTGCTGGCGAGGGCGCGGCTGGCATCGTAGAGCGTGCTCAGCTCTTCCACTTGCCGATGACTCTCGCCGTAGAGCCGCGCATTTTCGATGGCGATGGCCGCCTGATCCGCCAACAGACGCAGCACCCGGAGGTCCGCCTCGGTGAAGTCCCTCGGCTGGGTATAGGCAAAATTCACAACGCCGACCACGCGGCTGCCAATTTTGAGCGGGAGTCCGACGATGGAGCCATTCCAGTCCGCCGGAGCATTCGCAAAGAGAGGATGGGTCTTGAAGTTAGGAACAATGATGGGCTGCCCGGTACGGGCGACAGTATACGTCAGGCCATCCTGGCGCGGCTCGCTGTAGGGCTGATTGTGATGCCCCTCGCTGGTAATCGCGGTTCCGAAGACCAGTCGCCCGCCCTCGTAGAGGAAGATATGCACATCCTCCGGCTTGTTCAGCAATCCGAAGGCACTATTGACAATCATTTTTAACACCTCGGTCAATTCGAGGCTGGAGGTCAGGCTCAGGCTTGCGTGGAGCACCGTATCCAGGTCTGTGGCAAGCTGGTTCACCGCCTCAAAGAGGCGCGCATTCTCGATGGCAATCGTCGCCTGACTCACGAAGGCCATCGTGAACTCCGCGTCGCGTTCGCTGTAGAAGCCCGGTTCGCCCTTGTTGAGATTCAGCAGGCCAATGACCCGCTCCTGGGCCACGAGGGGGACACCCAGCCAGCAGCGGATGTAGCTGTATTCCGGGCGGTGCTGCCATCCCGGATAGGTCAGCGTGTCACTGATGATGACCGGGCTCTGCATCTCCATTGCCTCGTGAACATGCGGGAGGCTCTCGATATGCACCGGGAGGAAGGGGCCGCTGGTGGGACGTATGCTTCGGTGCGCTACAATCTCCAGCGTATCCCCGGAGCGCAGCATGAGCGAGGCACTATCGTACTCGACCACGCGTGCCAACTGCTCCAGAATGAGACGAAGCACCTGCTCGCGCTCCAGGCTGCTATTGATCGCCTCGCTGACATCACGCAGCGTCTCGGCGAGGACCCGGCGGTGCTGCTCGCCCTGATACAGCTGGGCGTTGCGGATGGCAATGGCAATCTGGTCGGCGAGCGTTTGCAGCAGCAGTCGCTCTTCGGCCCCAAACGCCCCTGGCTGATCATGACCGATGGCGAGCACGCCGATGGTGCTATCGCCCATACGCAGGGGGAGGGCCAATTCCACCAGCGTGTCTGGGCTCTGTTCCAGGCCCAGGTAGGTAGCCGAGGTGGGCAGCGAATCGGCAATGCGGGCCCTTCCGCTCTTACAGACTTCTATGATGATGCTATCGGTGGCATTCATCGGGATGCGCAGTGGCTCCAACGGGAGCGCAATGTTCCGCCCGGCTCCGGCATGGAGCGCCACATGCTGCCGCTTGGGAGCCACCAACCACACCCCGACAAAGTAGTAGCCAAAGCGCGCCTGGATGATGTGAACAATCTCTTCCAACAAAGTGTCCAGATCGAGGATAGAGATCACCTGTTGAGCCACCTGGCTGCTGGTCTGTACCTGGAGGGCACGCTGCTCCAGGGCCCGGGTACGCTCGGAGACCTCCTGCTCCAGAATCTGGGCATGTTCTTCCAGATGGAGCCGGGACTCACGGAGCCCGGCCTGCATGATGTTGAAGGCATGCGCCAGAACCCCCAACTCGTCCTCGCCGGAGACGGGCACTTCCTGGCTGAGGTCGCCCAGCGAGGCCCGCTCCGCCGCGCTCACCAGGGCGATGACCGGGGCCGTCAGGTAGTGTGCCAACCCATAGACACCAATCAGAAGCACAATCGCCGAGAAGAGGCCAATGAGAAAGGTGGTCCAGGCCAGCTGCCGGGCCGGGGCAAAGGCTTCTTCCTGATGCATCTCGGCCAGCATCGCGAGGTCTCGGCC
>JACCSL010000806.1 GCA_013812995.1 Ardenticatenales bacterium
CCCCTGGACACCTTCCATGTCCCGCGCCGCCTTGCCCGAACCGTGCGGCAGGGGAAGTTCGAGATTCGTGTCAACCACGATTTTCGCGCGGTGATGGAGGGCTGCGCCGAGCGGGAAACCACCTGGATCAACGAAGAGATCATCGAGGCGTACACGGCGCTGCATCGCCAGGGCTTTGCTCACTGTGTGGAAAGCTGGCGCGACGGGCGCATGGTGGGGGGCATCTACGGCGTGGCAATTCGCGGCCTCTTCGCGGGCGAGAGCATGTTCAGCCGCGAGACCGATGCCAGCCGGGTAGCCCTTGTCGAGATGATCGCTCGGCTCCGAAAAGGGGGCTACCAGCTCTTCGATGTGCAGTATACGAACCACCACCTGGTGCAGTTTGGCGTCGTCCGGGTTCCGCGTGAGGAGTATCACGCGCGCCTTGCCAGAGCACTGGAGGTCCAGAGCTCTTTTCCCACAGAATAGTGGCATAGGGCTTGCTTTTAGTCTCTCTAGATGGTCGGGGCTCCTTATTCCTTTCAACCCGGTGCCCACCCCGAGGGCGCTTTTTTATGTCTACCCATAGCGAGAAAAGGCACCATGATCGACGATAAAAAAGTCAAAGAAAGCTCCTCCAAGCGACTCATTAAAGAAATCTGGCGTGCGGTGCGCGAGGTGGCGGGATCCTACAATGACACCGTCCTGAAGGAGTGGCAGAAAGAGGCGGAAGCGCCCGCGCCCGAGGCGCAGAAGCCCACGGCGATGCCCACCCCGCAGGAAATCAGCCCTGGCTCCACGGTTCATTCTAACAACCATGTCTCTTTCGTCCTCTACGCCCCCGGCAAGAAGAGCGTCGGGCTGGCAGGCTCCTTTAACGAGTGGCAGCCTGCCCCGATGGAGCACATCGGCGATGGTCTCTGGTGGCGCTCCATGAAGCTGGAGCCGGGCGAGCATCTCTACCAGTTTGTGGTGGATGAGAACCTGTGGATCTGCGATCCCTACGCGCGCGAGGTGCAGTGGGAGGGCGAAGGCCCCAAGGCCGTGGTGCAGGTGGGGCAGCAGCCCTACGAGTGGCACGATGAGGGCTTCCATCCCCGTCCCCTGGAAGATTTGATTATCTATGAGGTTCATGTCGGCGATTTTTCGCCGGAGGGAAGCTTTGACGGGATGCGTGAACGGCTGGATTACCTCCAGGGGCTTGGCATCACGGCCCTTGAGCTGATGCCCGTCTGCGAGTTCCCGATGGACCGCTCCTGGGGTTACAACCCCGCCTTCTTCTTCGCCTCCGAGCGCGCCTATGGTCGCCCGGACGATCTGAAGCGGCTAATCGACGAGGCGCACCAGCGCGGCATCGCGGTCATTCTGGATATGGTCTTCAACCACGCCCAGCAGGACAACCCGCTCAACCAGATGTGGCCCTACGAGGAGAATCCCTATTTCTCCGGGGCCAATCCGTGGGGCATGCCTGACTTCGACCACTTTTCTGATGTGACCAAAGCCTTCATCCGTGATGTGCAGGATTTCTGGCTGCGCGAGTATCACATCGACGGTTTCCGCTACGACGCCACCGCCTACATCGAGTCCGATGTGACGAGCGGGATTGGCTTCTTCACCTGGGCCGCGCGACAGACGAATCCCAATGTCTACCTGATTTCTGAGCATCTGCCGCAGGATCCCTGGTGGATTCACAACACGGAGATGGACGCGCAATGGTACGATACCTTCCACGATGTGATGAAGGCTCAGCTTCGCGAGGGGGTCTTCGAGGGTAACCACCAGTGGGGCGACCTGGAGGCGGTGGAGCGGGCGCTCTTTTACGGGGCGGGCGGCTACAGCCATCCCAGCCAGGTCATCAACTACATCACGAGCCACGATGAGGAGCGCATCGTCCGCGAGGCGCAGACGAATCCCTACCTGAACGAGGAGATTGCCTACCGCAAGGCCAAGCTTGGCATGACGACGGTGATCACCGCTGCTGGCATACCCATGCTCTACGCAGGGGAAGAGATTGGTATGGAGCGGGAGCGCACCACGGGCGAGGCCAAGTTCGAGTGGGAGCGGCTGGAGGGGCACGAGGCGGCGAAGGATATCCATCGCCACTGGCAGCGGCTCACCTGGATTCGCAACACGCACCCGGCACTCCGCTCACCCAATTTCCAGACGCTCTTCAAGTGGGGGGAGCAGAAGGCCATCGCCTTCCAGCGCTGGAACGATGAGGGCGATGCCATCGTGGTAGTGCTCAACTTCTCGAACGAGAGCTTCCACCTCTCCGTGCCCTTCCCGATGGGGGGAAGATGGTCCGAGTATCTCTATGATTATTCCGTGGACGTCGGCGACGGCGGCACCGCCGACGTCGAGGTGCCACCGTCGGGGGCTCTGATATTCTGTTTGTGGAAGAACTGGTAGCCCTCACCCGCGAAAATCGCGGAACAAAGAGATGAGCATCTGAGCCAGGCAGAACGTTGAGAGCCCCGTGAACACAAGCCATCCCAGAACAAGTAGGCGTAATTGACGTTGCTCCTTTGCTTTCGCTGCTACCCTTTCGCTCTCGGTTAAACGCCGTTCGGCATCTACCAACATCCACTGTGCAAGCGGAACGTAAAAGACCAAGGCGAGAGGAAACGCAAAGGGCAGGTTCCCATTCCAGCTGTAGAAGGCCACGAAGGAAGCGAAAGGATGTAACACCACCGTCCACAGCAACAAAAATCCGATCAGTAGGGGAGCGGGTGGTTCATTGTTGTTCAGATACCAGCCGAGCAGGAGTGGCCACACCACAAACCACAAGAAGATAACAAGATAGGTGAGTTGTGCCGCCCGTGGTCCACGGAGCACAGCCGTCACGGCGGATATGCTTAGAAGAGCGACAAACGCTATCACCAAGCCCATGCCAATGAGCAGTTGCCAGAGGTCGGCATATCTTGCAAAGAGGAAAAGGTTGATAGGGAGCGCCACGAGGATCAACAACACCGGGAAAGCCATCGTAGCAGCAAAACACTGATAGAGGAGGGATCGAGGGGAATTGTTGAGTCCCTCAGTCCCTCCTTTTGCTACGGTGCGGGAGCCAGGAACAGAACCAACACAC
>JACCSL010000810.1 GCA_013812995.1 Ardenticatenales bacterium
GGTCCCGAGGGGAGCGGCAAGACGACGCAGATCGCGGGGCTGGCGCAGTGGCTGCGCGCACAAGGCTACCGCGTGACGCAAACGCGGGAGCCGGGCGGTACCACCATCGGGGATCGCATCCGGCAGATTCTCATGGGAATGGAAAATGGGGCCCTGGTGCCGGAGGCGGAAATTTTGCTCTTCAGCGCCTCCAGGGCCCAGCATGTGCGGGAGCGAATCCAACCCGCGCTGGCGGAGGCCCAGGTGGTGCTCTGCGACCGCTTTGCCGACTCGACGCTGGCCTACCAGGGGTATGGCCACGGTTTACCGATGGACTCGCTGCGTGCCATCACCGACTTTGCCACCTGTGGTCTGAGCCCGGACCTCACCCTGCTGCTGGACATCGACGCGGAGGCCGGGCTTCAGCGCCGCCGAGCAGCGGCCAGCCAGGGCGCGGAGTGGAACCGGATGGATGAGTACACGCTGGCTTTTCATCGCCGTGTCCGGGCAGGCTACCTGGCACTGGCCGATGCGGAGCCGCAGCGCTGGCGCGTGGTGGATGCCACGCCCCCCGCCGAAGAGGTCCAGGCGAGGCTCCGCGAGACGCTGGCTACCTTCCTGCGCGACCGGGCATCTACCCAGAGCCCCCGCTAGTCCAGCCAGTCGTTGCTCCGGCCGCCGCCGCCTGCGTTGGGTAGATCGGCCTCGATGGCCTCGGGGTCTTCCCCGGATTCCAGCCGCTCAACGACCTCGCGGAACTCGTCGCCCAGCTCATCGCTGCCCATTTCCTGGCCCATGCGGCGCATCATGCGGCCCAGCGAGCGCGGGTCATTCTCATCGAAGTCCCCCCAGGCCGCCGGGTCGGCCATCTTCTCCATGTGCTGCTCTTCCCCTAGAAGCACAGCGACCTTGCTGATCATTTTTTGCATCAAGGTTCCACAACGCGGACAATCAGGCACTGAGGGGTCACTCATCTTTTGCAGCCGACTTCCCCGCTTCTTGCAACTGGGGCATTGATAATCATAAATTGGCATGGAACCTCCTTTGGCATGGCTGAACGCTTTTTTCTATGCTAAGATTGCTCCGGGCATTATAGAACACACTTTTCATTCGGAGGCATTTTTTCTTATGGCAACGGAGTTTCTCCATGTCGGCTTTAGCGGGTACGTGGATGCCAACAGCATCGTCGCTATTCTGAGCCCCGACTCCGCCCCTGTGCGCCGCATGATCCGCGAGGCCGAAGGGCAGAACCGAGTGGTAAATATGACCTACGGGCGGAAAACCAAGGCCGTCATCGTGCATAGTACCAACCACATTACCCTGGTTGCATTGCAGCCTGAAACCATCGTCAATCGGTGGCGCTCACAGCGCGCGGAGGGTCTGGCAAGCGAATGATTGAGCTTGAAGAGGTAGACGACGAGTATGACCGAGAGACCAGGCCCCTGCTTATTGTGCTCTCCGGGCCATCGGGCGTCGGGAAAGACGCGACGCTCCAGATGATGCAGGAGATGGGGTGCCCCTTCCACTTTGTGGTTACGGCGACGACGCGCCCCCGCCGAGAGGGCGAGGTGCATGGCAAGGATTATTTCTTCCTCTCCTTCAGCGAATTCGCCGATATGCTGGAGAAGGGCGAGCTGCTGGAGCACGCCATCGTCTATGGCGATTACAAGGGGATTCCCAAACAGCAGGTCCGCGAGGCGCTCGCGAGCGGCAAGGATGTTGTGATGCGCATCGATGTGCAGGGTGCCGCAACGATTCGCCGCATCGTGCATGATGCCATCTTCATCTTCATCGCCGCCGAGACGGAGGATGCGCTGGTAATGCGGCTCCGCGAGCGAAAAACGGAGGCAGCCGACCAGCTCAAGATTCGCATCGCCACGGCACGCGAAGAGATGAAGCGCATCGACGAGTTCGATTATGTGGTCGTCAACCACGCGGAGCATCTGGAGCAGACGGTCCAGCAGATTATGTGTATCATCCAGGCCGAAAAATGCAAGGTCCATCAGCGCCAGGTCCGGCTGTAGTGCAGCAGCAGCCTGCCTACTTGCCGCTCCCGCTGCACTCCGTCTGGCTGACCTACGGGATTCTGCTGCTCAACGTGCTGCTTTTCATGCTCCTCTCGCTTTCGGCACGAATCGGCTTTTTCCCTGCCTTCACAGAAGGGGCGGATATCCCGACCCTCGTTGCCTTCGGGGCCAAGTATAACCGTGGCATTCTGGATGGCGAGACGTGGCGGCTCCTTACCCCTATTTTTCTCCACATCGGCTTCGTCCATCTGCTCTTCAACCAGTACGCCCTCTATCTCTTCGGGCGAGAGGTAGAGCGTCTCTTTGGGACGCTGCGCTTTGTTATCATCTACCTTCTGGCCGGGCTCGCGGGGAGTATCGCCAGCTTTGCCTTTAGTGCGGCGGTTTCTGCCGGAGCGAGCGGGGCGATTTTTGGGATTATCGGTGCGCTCACTCTGTTTTTCTGGCGCAACCGAGAGTTTCTGGGTGAGGCAGGCAAGCAGCAGACGCGTAGCCTGCTGGGAATGATTGGAGTGAACCTGCTGCTGGGCTTTACCATTCCAGGGA
>JACCSL010000829.1 GCA_013812995.1 Ardenticatenales bacterium
ACGTCGCTTCGCTCAGTGTCCCCTCTCCCGAAATCGGGAGAGGGGCGGCTGAAAGCCGGGGAGAGGGCCTCCCTCCACAGGTCGGGTCCGACTTTTGAGAAGCCCTGGCTCACTCGTCGAGCCCGCCCTTTACCTCCTGCCAGACACTATCGTAGGTCGTTGGATCGGTGGGGTGCTCAATCACCTGGAGATCGTTGAAGGTCTCGCTGTTGTAGCTTAGCTCCAACATTGCCTGCGCTGCCGGGTTCAGGAAGGCGCTGGCGGCGGGGACGGGCGGGTTATAGAGTGTGAAATTAGAAATCTGGGCGGCAATCTGCGGGTCCAGAATATAGTTGATGAAGAGTTCAGCGGTGCATTTGTTGGGCGCGTCTGTGGGAATCGCCACCTTGTCCAGAAACATCACCGCCCCCTCCTTGGGAACGATGAATTTGATATCGGGATTCTGGGCTCCCGCCGCCGCCGTGTAGCCATTCCAGTTATGGGCCAGCTGAATCTCACCCTCAATGAGTTGCTGAGTCAGCCCCTCGCTTACGTACCCTGCCAGGTAGGGCTGCTGCGACAGCAGAAGGTCGCGCGCCTCCTCAAGGTGCCCAGGGTTGGTATCGTTGACAGAGTAGCCAAGATAGATCAGTGCGGCTGCAAGCGTCTCGCGCTTGTCATCCAGCATGGTGATGGTGCCCTCGTGTGCCCCGGCTAGCTCAGGCTCGAAGAAGTACGCCCAGGAATCGGGTGCTTTGTCAAAGTAGCTGGCGTTGTAGGCAATCCCCGTGATGCCCCACTGATAGGGCATGGAATAGCGGTTAAGCGTATCGTAGAGAGGGCGTAGCACAGTGGAGAGGTTGCCCTCGTTGGGAATGTTCTCGCGGTCAAGCTCCTGGATCAGCCCTTCCTCGATCAACAGAGGCACGGCAAAGCCGCCGGGGAAGATCAGGTCATAGGTCCCTGGCTTTTCCTTGAGCGTGTTGATCATCTCCTCGTTGGAGCCATAGAGCTCCTCCGTGACCTCGATCCCGTACCGCTCGCCAAACTGGGTCAGCACGGCCGGATCCATGTACTCGAACCAGTTGTACACACGCAGCGGGCCAGAGAGGGTACAGTTGCCGGCAAACACCGCACTCTCCAGCGGAGCGATTGGTTCAGAGGGGGCGCTGGCCGGAGCGGTGCAGGCAGCCAGGAAGAAAACAAGAGATACACTGGCAAGGGCCAGGCGATAACCGGGCATAGGGTTCTCCTTCTCCATAGACGTTAGCTCCATTCCTCCCCCGGCTTCGCCTAAAGCGCCTACTGTTGGCGAGCCGGGGGAGGAATGGAGCAGCAAGGCCCCACTTGGTTGAAAGCCAGGGTTGCCGCTGAAAAATCAACCTCGACCCGCCTGCGTGACGGGTCCGTTACGGCACCTGCTGGCAGATGCCCTTGCGCCAGCGCACGGGGGTCACGAGGGCAGCCTTGATTTCTTTGGGACGACCCGCCAGTTTGAGGTTGCGCCCGTAGCCACCCATGCCCTGCACGCGGTAGACCTGCCCCTCGTAGCGCACCAGGTCCCCCGGTTGATAGGGATAGCGCCGCCGCCGGATGCTCACGCGCCCTTTGGACACCTTCGGCCCTCGATGGCGGCGCTGATTTTCCCCATTGAGAGTGCGATTGCGCGTGCGTCGCCCGTTGTTGAGCACTTGCGCCTTGACGACCTCGCCTGTGCGGATGTCGATATACTTGGCGTCATACCAGAGCTGGAGTGCCCGGCGGTTGCGGCGCACCTGGTCGAGCAGGAGCGGGTCGGTGCGTGCTTGCGTGCTGCCCCCCGCCATCACGAAGGCATCGTTGGCATGGGACTTGGGCAGTTCCAACTCAATGCGACGGCTCTTGGTCAGATAGCCGTAGGTGGCCTCGGCTCCCACCGCCGCCACCAGTCGCCAGCGCACCAGGCTCATGAAGGTTTCCGGGCGGAACGACTTCAGTGCTGGCTGCCAGCCCCACAAGAAGCCCCCTGGCTGGTGATTTTCGGACGTGTGACAGCGCGTGCAGAGCGTAATCAGGTTGGCCGGGCGGTCGCTGCCATCGCCCCGCCAGTAGCCCAGGTGATGCACCTGGAGCACCTTTTCCTTGGCTCGATTCGCGCAAGTGGGGTTCTGACAGGTATGCCCGTCGCGGTGCAGGATGTACTCGCGCAAATTCCAAAAACTGGCTTGTTCGCCCTGTTGATACCCTTCTCCCGCAATGGCGGGGTTCTTGAGGCGCTGAATATCAAAGCTTGCCACCTCAATGACGATGCGCGTGATGGGCAGCGCCGCACAGAGACGGTCAATCAGTCGCAGATGGCTGTCGAGCTTGTGCTGGATGGACGGAGCCAGCCAGCCCTCCGCCCGGCGGCGATTGTCGAAGCGTGGCGGGCGGTGGCGCGTGCGGCGGCGACGCCCGCCACGATACATCGCCCGCTCACTCAGGCGCGCCGACATGCCCTCAAGCAGCTTCAACTCCCCGCCGACCAGTTCCGCCTGCTCGCTCACAGCGGAGAAGCCGACTGTCGCATACCCGGCATCAATGCCCAGCGTGATCGGTTGCGTCGAGTGACGGCTTGGATACAAGAGTTGGATAGTGAAGGGCGTTCTCGCCACAATGCGGGCTTGCCCTGCTTCCAGCAACCGCCGCGCGGTGCGCGGGGTGGTGGGCATCAAGGGCTGTCCATCTTGATGTAACACCCAGACTTTCATTCTGGCAACTCCTTTGGTGTGCTGTGTTGCCAAGGAATGGCCTTGGCCCCCCAGCGAGGGTGGTCCACTTCGCCAATGTTATGCGATGGTTTCTTACGCGCCGCACGTCGCCTACCCTCAGCGATGTTTAACAACGCGTCGCAGCGGTCCGAGCGTGTGGAGTACCCGAACGTGCCTATCTCATTCACCGCTAACGTAGCCCCGTCACGCCGTAGCGTGGTGGCTGAGGTCCTAATCAACCGGGCTTCA
>JACCSL010000833.1 GCA_013812995.1 Ardenticatenales bacterium
GCCCTGCTTCGCTATTGGCAGCAGGCGAATCACCGCGCTTATCGCTCCCATCGCAAACGCCGTCTCGCCCTTCTCCATCAGCGTGAGCAGCTTGCGTTGTAGTATTAATTACCCGGTATGAGCGCACCTTCTAGGGCTATTCGTTCATGCCACCGCCTCTGGCGGTGGTCGTTGACTTCCGACGAGGCGCACCGCGGCGAGTGCATCCTGGAGCATAGTATAGCGGAGGGCATCGGGCAGCAGGGGAGCGAGCTCGACAAGGGTGCTCGCCCGGTATGGTGCTTCCCGGATGGCACGCACCACAGCGAGGGTTTCCTGGAGCACGGCCTGCCGGAGTTCCTCGGAAAGATGGGGGACAAGGCGCATCAGGATGAGCGCGTGCCGTGCCCCTGCGGGGGGAACGAGCCCTACGACATCCCCTTTCTCCTCCGCCCGGATGATGGGCGGGATAGCGAGGATCTCCTGGAGCACAGCACGTTGGAGCGCCTCTGGCAGCAACAGAGCGAGATCGACCATGATGGCCGCTCGCTGCCAGTCCTCCGGGATGGCGCGTGCGGCGGTGAGCGCCTCCTGGAGCACGCCGTGGCGCTCCTCGTCCGGCAGCAAAGGAGCAAGGTGCCCAAGTGTCTCGCCCCGCAATACGTCATGGTGGACGGTGCGGGCGGCCTCAAGCGCCTCCTGAAGCACGGCCTGCCGGAGGGGGTCCGGCACAGGGGAGCTAGGTCGGCAAGGGTGCTGGCGCGATTCCAATCATCCTGGAGGGTGCGTGCAGTGGCGAGCGCCTCCTCCAGTATGGTGCGCCGGAGGGGGTCCGGCAAGAGCGGGGCGAGCTCGACAAGGGTGCTGGCCCGTATCCATGCCTCCTGGAAACCGCGCGCGGTCGTGAGGGCTTCCTGGAGCACGGCCCGCCGCCGGAAGACTGGTAGGAGCGGGGCAAGCTTGGCGAGGGCGCTGACCAGCGCAAAGCAGTCCTCCGCCGGGGCCTCTGCCCGCGCCAGATGCACGCCGTAGTAGCGCACGGCATAGGTAGGGGCGTTCTGTGGGGTCAGGTGCCCCTCATTCAGCGCCTCAAGCGTCGCACGGCCGAGGAGGCCCGTCGTCCAGCCGGGTCTGGAGTGCTTCGACATAGAGGCGCACGAGCAGCGGGTCGCCCTTCGTCAAGGGGTTACAGTTCAGGGAGAATATCCGGTGTTGCCATCGCAACCAGAACCTCGCGCAGTCCCTCGCGGTCCAGGGGAGACATGCCACATCCCCTGAGCCACTTTCTTGGAGGTACAGCCGTCAACGACCCCCCATTACACCCATAGGGTGCCTGGATGTGAAATCGGGGGCTTGGCTCTCACGCATCGGTGGAGCCGTTCAGTGGAGAGTGAGTGATAGCTATCCTCACCTGGCGCATCTAATACGACAACGAGAGATTGGTCTTGGGTTGAGCCAATGGCTGCGAATTCTCAGAGTACCGGTAGCCATTGTAATGGGATGAAGTAGTTTGGCGCTAGTCAGTAAATCAGCGAACTCTCGTTGTCGTACTAAGCACTGGCCGGTTGACTACGCGGCCCTGCCGGCCGAAGCTGGCAGCAACAGGGCAGGTGATAACGTCTACCTAACGTTGAAGGTTTTACCGGGCCAACGCTTTCTAGGCCCGAACCTCTCCCCTTCAGTTGATAAGCGGCGCGATAACCGTTACCTCCCCTGTCTGTAAATCGAAGGGGAGTGCCTTTGTGCAAAGCCAGTACTATAACATTGTTGCACAATCAAGGAATTCGGGTCCGTCTCTGTCACGGTCGCCGTGTTGCTCAGCGTGCCACTCGCGGTGGCTGCCACCGTGATAGGGGGCGATGTTTGGTGCGCTCATGCCTCTATCGTCTCTGAGACCAAGGCGCTCGCGCTCCATGCCTACCGCGCGGCGTTGTAGACGAAGCCGGTCGAACAGGTCTAGGAGGCTCCAAGGCTCTCAGCAGTCCAGAGCTACACCCGTGCGTTGCTGTGCCCAACGCTCCACCGTTCCTCGGCGCTCCTTCACAACCTTCCTCCCTGTACCCTCGCCGCCTTTTCTATGCCAGGTGTGGCGTTTTCCGCTATCATCGGTTCACCTCACCGTCGCCCAACGAAGGAGGACCGATGAACCCCGCCTTGTTAGCCTACCTGCCAATGGACCGCCGCCATGCCCTGGCGGCAGGCACTGCCCTACCGGAGCACATGCAGGGGGCCGCGCTCTTTGCCGATATCTCCGGCTTTACCCCACTCACCGAGGCACTCACCCGCGACCTGGGGCCGCGCCGAGGGGCCGAGGGGCTGGCCTACCACCTGAACCGTGTCTACGATGTGCTGACCAGCCAGGTACATCAACATCGGGGCAGTGTCATCGGTTTTGCGGGCGATGCGATGACCTGCTGGTTCGACGGCGATCCAGGGCTACGCGCCACGGCCTGTGCTCTGGCCATGCAGCAGGCTATCCTATCTCTTCCCTCTGAGGAAATTGCTGTCCTGAGCATCAAAGTGGCGGTAGTGAGCGGTCGCGTGCGGCGCTTCCTGGTGGGGGACCCTGCTATCCAGGTATGGGAGGTACTGGCGGGTCAGACCCTTACCTGGCTGGCAGAGGCTGAGCAGCTGGCCCGCAAAGACGAGGTGCTGCTGGATGCCACCACCGCCGCGCGACTGAACGAGGCTGTGCAACTGGGGGAGTGGCGTACCTCGTCGAAGGGGGCGCGTGCGACCGTCGTGGCTGGGTTGACACGAGAGGTGACACCCCGCTCGTGGCCCGCCCTCGCGCCGGATGCCTTGACAGAGGCGCAGGTGTGCTCGTGGCTGCTCCCCACCGTCTATGAGCGGCTGCGCACGGGGCAGGGCGAGTTTCTGACTGAGTTACGCCCGGCAGTCGCACTCTTTCTATGTTTCGAGGGATTGGACTACGAGCAGGATGCACAGGTCGGGCAGAAGCTGAATGGCTTTATCTGTTGGGTGCAGGAGGTCATCACGCCCTATGAGGGAAGCCTGCTGCAACTGACAGTCGGCGATAAGGGCAATTATCTGTATACCGCCTTCGGTGCGCCTATCGCGCATGAGGACGATGCGGCACGCGCTGTAGATGCCGCGCTACAACTGCGCCACCCGCCCGCCGAGTTCGGCATCCATACCGTCAAGATCGGGATCAGCCGGGGGACGATGCGTACGGGGGCGTATGGCGGCAGCCAGGCGCGCACCTATGGCTCACTCGGGGATGAGGTGAACCTAGCTGCGCGGCTGATGCAACACGCCGTCCCCGGCCAGGTATTGGCGAGTGGCCGTGTGCAGCGCGCCACCCAGGAGCACTTCCACTGGCAAAGCTTGCCCGCCGTACAGGTCAAAGGCAAGGCAGAGCCGATCCCGCTCTTTGCGCTGCTCGGTGCGCGCCCCCAGCCGACGATACATCTCCAGGAACCGAGCTACACCCTGCCGATAGTGGGGCGAGAGGGAGAACTCGCGCAGATCGAAGCGTGTATGGAGCGCACGTTGAGCGGACAGGGACAGGTGGTGGGGATCACAGGCGAGGCGGGGATGGGCAAAAGCCGCCTTGTGGCCGAGGTCGTGCGCCGGGCACGCGCGCGCGGGCTTGACGGATATGGAGGGGAGTGTCAATCCTATGGCCTGAATAGCCCCTATCTGGTCTGGCAGCCCATCTGGCGCAGCCTGTTCAATCTGGACGCAAGTGCCTCGCTCACTGAGCAGGAAGCGCTCCTGAGTCAGGCGCTGGAGGCGATTGACCCTACCCTGCTGCCGCGCCTGCCACTGCTGGGTCCGGTGCTGGGATTGCCCCTGGCGGATAATGACCTGACGCGTCAATTGGATGCCAAATTACGCAAAGGCTCGCGCGAGGCCCTGCTGGTGGATGTGTTGCGCGCCAAGGCGGAAATTGCTGCGCGCCGTGGCAGGGCACTCCTCCTCGTGCTGGAGGACACGCACTGGCTAGACCCGCTCTCACACGATCTGCTGGAGGTCATCGGTCATGCTAGTCTAACCATGCCGTTGCTACTTCTTTTGGCCTATCGCCCCCCGGAGGTGGCCCGCCTCCAGGCCCCACATGTGGCACGCCTGCCCCATTTCAGCGAGATTCGGTTAGGCATGCTCCCCGCGCCAGAAATGACGCAACTGCTTGAGAACAAGCTGGTACAATTGTTCCCGCCTGCCGGGCGTCCCGCGCCCACGCGGCTGGTCGAGCAGCTCCTGGTGCGGGCGGAGGGGCTACCTTTCTACGCCGAGGAACTGCTCAATTATCTGCACGACCAGGCACTCGATCCCTGGGACTCCCAGGTTCTGGAACAGCTGGAGTTGCCTTCCAGCCTGCACAGTTTGGTGCTCAGCCGCATCGACCAGCTAACGGAATCCCAGAAGGTCGCCATCAAGGTGGCGAGCGTGATTGGGCGCGTCTTCTCCTTCCACTGGCTGCTGGGCTACTATCCCAATCTGGGTACCCGCGCACAGGTGCACACAGACCTGGAGGAGCTCAGACGGTTGGATCTGACGCCCCTGGAGCAGCCCGAGCCGGAGCTCACCTATCTGTTCAAGCATAGCGTGACGCAGGAGGTGTCTTACGAGAGTCTACCCTACCAGCGGCGCGCTGTGCTCCACGAGCAACTGGCGACCTACCTGGAGGCTCTGGAGGGAGAAACAGGGTTGCCCCAGCTGGAACTGCTCGCCTACCACTACGGCCGCAGTGAGAACCTATCCCAGCGACGGCGCTATCTGCACCTGGCCGGGGAGGCAGCCCAGGCGGCCTTTGCCAACGAAGCAGCGGTCGATTACTACGAGCGCCTGCTACCGCTCGTGGCAGAGGCAGAGCAGGGTGAGATCCTGTTTCGCCTGGGGGAAATCTTCCGAGTCACGGGACGGTACGACGACTCGGAACGTTGCTGCCAGCAAGCACTGGGTCTAAGCCGACAACAGGCTGACCCTGTCGCCGTCGTGCGTTGTCAACGGGCGCTTGCACACCTGTACGAGCAGCGCGGTAACTACCCCGAGGCCATGACCTGGCTGAAGCAGGCAGAGAAAGGAAGCCAGCCACCAGAGCTGGCAGGCGAACGGAGCAAGCTCCTGAGTCTGAAGGGGCACATCCTGGCGCGGATGGGGAACTACGACCAGAGCCTGGAGATGACCACAGAGGCACTCAGGCTGGCCGAGGCACAGCAGGACAGAAGGCTCATCATAGAGGCGTCGATCAACATGGCCAACACCTACACGGATCGGGGGAGC
>JACCSL010000861.1 GCA_013812995.1 Ardenticatenales bacterium
GCGCAACTCGTGGCTGACATCAGCGACGAAGCGCTGCTGGTCGCGGAAAACATCCTCGAGTCGGCCCAGCATCTCGTTGAAGGCCGCGATGAGGCGACCAATCTCGTCCAGCGGGTAGTGGGTGGGCAAGCGGCGCGACAGATCCTCCGCACGGGAAATATGAAGCGCAGCCTGCGTGACCGCATCTACCGGCGCGAGCGCCCGCTCCGCCAGCCAGGCCCCGACGATGGCCGCGAGGAACAATGTCATACCAATGCCCACGAGAACGATGATGAGCAGGCGGCGCAGATCCTTCTGGATGGAATTCATATTCCGCGCGACCTGGATGAGCCCGACGACCTCTCCCTTGAAGACAACGGGCTGGGCAAAGAGGCGCACGGGCTCTCCATTGAGAAAGGAGGAGCTATAACTATTCTCGCCCAGAATGGCTCGCTCGAAGGTGGCCGAGGCAAGCGGCAACTCCCCACCGCCGAGATTCTCGCTTTTTGCCATCACGACGCGAGTGGGAATGTGGCGCAACTCTACATAAAGCTCTGGTGTGACGAGGGAATCGAAGGGGGCGGGTTGGACGGCGATGGCGGTGCTGGGGTTTTGCAGCGCCAGGTCGCGCACCTTCAGGGCGAACTGGACGGATTCTACGGCGGCATTGGCGCGAAAGGCCAGCGTGCGGTCCACCTCGTTATAGAGAGAATAGCGCACCGAGACATAAAGCGTAATACCAAACAGAACCAGAATCCCGCTAAGGAGAGCGATGTACCAGAGGGTGAGCCTCAAACGGATGGGCATTGCCATCACTCCTCCCGCAGCGCGTAGCCTACCCCACGAATGGTCTGGATGAGGCGCGGCTCGTTGGCTGCTTCCAACTTGCCACGCAGGTACCGAACATACACCTCAATGATATTCGATTCGCCCCCGAAATCGTACCCCCAAACGCGATCATAGATCTGCTCGCGCGTCAGAACCTGGCGGGGATGGCGCAGGAAGTACTCCAGCAGATCGTACTCCTTGGCGGTCAAGTCCACCAGTCGGCTTCCGCGCTTGGCCTGGCGGGTAATGGTGTTGAGTTCCAGGTCGCTGAAGCGCAGGGTTTCCTGCTCCGGCTCGGTGGCGCGGCGACGAAGCAGGGCACGGACGCGGGCAAGCAGTTCCTCGAAATGAAAGGGTTTGACGAGGTAATCGTCCGCCCCGGCTTCCAGCCCCATGACGCGGTCAGAGACCGAATCCTTGGCGGTGAGCATCAGGACCGGAAGATCACCGGCGGCGCGGAGGCGACGAAGCACCTCCAGACCATCCACGCCCGGCAGCATCCAATCCAGAATGATCATATCTGGCGGACGATCCCGCGCCGCGACCAGGCCATGCTCTCCATCCCGCGCGACCTCGACCTGGTAGCCCTCATAGATCAGGCCGCGCCGGACAAAGTCCGCGATTTTGTCATCATCCTCTATAACGAGCAAGCGTTCTCCACTCATACCAACCATTCCGAATCGAGATGAGGTAGCCTCAGCCACCAGAGTCGCCACCCGCCTTTTGTTCGTTCAACTGTTGGATCAGACCCTGAATCGACGGAATATCCTCCTCCGCGGCCAGGGAGAGGGCCGTGTGGGCCGCGCGAAGTGCCTCCTCGTACTGACCATCTTCCTGATAAAGCAGGGCAAGATTCTTGTAGCTGGTGTAATCCGAGGGATCCAACGCTAGCGCCTGGAGCGTGGTCGAGATAGCTTCATCCAGCCGCTCCAGTTTGGCGAGCGCGAAGGCTTTGCCACTCAGGGCAGGCAGAGAATTGGGGCGCAGCTGAAGGATATGCTCATAATCGGCCAGAGCCTGTTCGTACTTGAGCTGATCCAGCGAGATGCTGGCATGAAGCTGGTAGGTATCCACCCATCTGGAATCGATGATCAGCGATTGCTCCAGCTTGATAATCGCCTCGTCATAGAGCCCCTGTTCTGCCTTGAGGCTGGCCCAGTCATTCCACAGGGCGGCATTGTTCGGGCTGAGCTGCACCGCGCGCTCGTAGTATCCATCAGCGGTATCCAGGTGCTGCGCGCGCGCGGTGGGATCACTGATCATCCCGGCCCAGGCACGGTGCAGGCTCGCTAGATTCCGTGTGTGGTCTGTATTGAGCGGGTTGGTGTTCTGGGCCCGCTCCAGAATCGCACGCGCCTCCTGGAGATAGAGATCGCGCTGCTGGATGTTGTCGGACAGCGTGCGGGCCTTTTCCATCAAGGTGCGGCCCATATTCAGGAAATAGCGATCCTCATCGGGTTGAAGCCGCAGCGCCTCTTTGTACAGAATCTCGGCGGCATCCCACTGCCGATTGGACTCATGCCCAAAGCCCTGCTTGCTGAACACATCTGCCCGTGAGATGTTGAGATTCGTCATCGTGATGACGGGGATGATACCCGCAAGTAGAAGGCCGTAGATTGTTGCCTGCCACTGCGGCTGGCGAAGGGTCGCGCGGGGGATGGTAGGCTCGTCGCGCAGGAAGGCTAGCGCGGCCAGCGTCATGAGGGTAAAAGTGGCGAGATAGACCAATCCCATTGTGTTGGCAAGGTGGGACGCATAGCCCTGAAGCTGCTCAATGCTGATCGCCCCGTCAACACTTTGCGGCCGCCACTGGACCCACGGAAGGTAGAACATGATAAAGATGAGCCAGCTTCCGAGAGTGATGGCGCTGTACACCCCCACCCGCTTCAGCCAGTCGGAGATGGTGGGAACCCAGGGAACCTCCTCACTCTGCTCAAACATGGCCTCGGCGCTCACGGCCAGGGCTCCAAGAAGCCAGGTCAGCATGAAGAGCCAGACGAGAGCAAAGTTTTTGTCACTCAGACTGACGTTCGGGTTATAGAAATCGAACATCATGACGATCAGGATCAGGGCCATCATTAGGCTGAGCCCGATCAGGGTGCCCGTGAGCAGGGGAATGCTGCCCTGGGCCGTCTCAGTGGTGCGTCGCTGACTACGCCGCTTGCGCCTGGGGACTGCCGCGTCCGCACTGGCCTCGACAGGCACAGCGATTTCTACCTCGTCCTCGCCCGGTGCGCTCAGAGTCCATCCGACGGCGACGGCCAGGGCCGCGTAGCTCCAGAAGTAGAGTCGCGTGACACCGATAGCAATCCCGAAGTGAATCTCGACGAAGTGCGCGATGACCGCTGCCAGGAGCGCAATGAGGAGCGCATCGCGCGATTTGACGGGCTCTTCCTCCGCGCGCAGATGGGAGATCGAGTAGATCAACAGGTAGGCAATCAGCCCGGCGGCGATCCCGGCGGGTAGACCGACTCCCAGGTAGCGGAACTGACCCTCAAGGAGATAGGGAAGTATGGCACCCGCGCTCCCTCCGGCCACCACAAGCCCGATGAAGAGGTTGCGCTGGGCCGCGCTGTTAATCACGCCCAGCCAGCTCAGCGTGTAATAGAAGAGGGAGAGGAACAGAAAGGTCTGTGCCGTGAAGCCAATGACGCCAATCGTGATGAGCGAGTCGAACGTCTCGTTGTGGGAGCGATCCGGTGAGGCGTTGCGGGCCTCGATCTGGGCCAGCTCGGAGGGGTAGAAGGGATTGTAGGCCACATGCATGGACTCGGGGCCGTAGCCGATGAGCGTGCGCAGAGGGTTGGAGGCCAACAACTCCGTTGCCCCACCCCAGATGAGCACACGCACCCGTCCGGTTCCCTCGCTGGACTCCGTGAGCTGGCCCAGCCGCCCGATGTAGGGTACATCTCGTAAGGAAGCCAGGGGGCTGTTGGGCAGGTTAAAGGTGACGATAAAGACGATGCCTGCGATGACCAGCCCGATCATCGTCACGGTTAGCCAGCGGCTGATGTGGAGCGAGTACAGAATCGCGAAGAAGGTCATGCCGACCAGCATCCCAATCAGCGGACCACGACTCTGTGAGAAGAAGATCGTAATAAGCTGGAGGATGAGCAGGAAGAGATATCCGCCCACCAGCAACGCCGAGGCAAGGTAGTTGGGCGTTGGCTCATCCTCTGACGTGTTCTTGAGCAGCCGCTTGAAGTGCTCAATGACGCGCATCAGCGTCAGCGGGAAGACCATGATGAGGTAGGCGGCAATGAAGATAGGATTTCCGGCCGTGCTGCTGATGCGCTGGATCACATCGCCACCCCAGGGCAGCGGGTCGAGTCCCTGATTTTGCAGCAGGCCATACAGGGTGGCGGGGATACTCGTCAGAAGCACGATGGTCACAATTCGCTCAGCCTGCCGGCGATGGCGCACGAGGAACAGGATAGCGAAAAAGATGGCGATATAGCCAAGCCAGGTGTAGGTGCCCTGACGCCGGATGTAGGCACCCCAGAAAGAGACACGAGGAACAATGCTGAAGGCGGTTGCAAGCAGGTAGCTGCCGGTCAGAACGAGCGTTGGCAGAACCAGCGGCACCTTCCAGAAGGGCTGCTCTCGCAACCGCAGCGCCTCGCGACCTCGCTCGATCCCCCAGATAAGAAGACCGATGAAGACCATCAGCGCAATCGAGCGCATGAGGGGAAGTTTGTCCTCCTCGAAGACGCGCTCTGTGTAGACATTGAAGATGAGAGGCACAATGATGAGAGCTGCCAGCCAACCGGCCTCGCTGATCTTGGCGGCAAAGACACTAAGTTTCGTTTGCATCCGTCAAGTAACCACTTTCCCAAAGATTGATTGCATCGTGGTAGTGTAGCGCAGAGGAATAGGTGGAGCAAAAGGTCAGGGAAATTTGGAGGTATGGAGGGGCGGTCCAGCGGGACGTCATTACTCGCAGAATTTTAGGCAAAGCTCGTAGAACTTTCCGAAGTCGCTACCTGCTTGAGGGTCGTTTTGCTTGACGAGCGAGATGTACGCTTCCCAGCTCAGGGTCTGGATCGCTATTTTTTCCAGGGTAGGCTCGAACCATTCTTCAAACCATATGTCCTTCGTTCCCCCAAACATCTGCACCCGTTGCCCCACCTTTTTGTAGATAGAGTCGCCGTGGATGGCTTCGAAAAGGCCCTTTTTGATTTGGCTCTCGGGAGCCAGGACAACGAAGCCTAGCGAGGATAGCGTCGCTAGGTCGATCTTTGCTTGGTGCAATGTTTCTGACATGCAGGCCACATTGCGTGCTGCCTGGTCGAAAAAGGGAATCTTGCTGACGCCGATTGCCAGGCCACTGAACAGCTTTGCCTCCAGCACAACGAACTGCGTGGCGTCAGGAAGCAGCGAGAAGTCCGTCTTGCCCGTCTTCCCAACCTGAAAGTGTCCGATGATGCCATCCGCCTTGGTTCGCCCCTCTGCCAGTGGATCCTTTTTCGAGCTTGCGGCGAAAGGTGTCGGAAGCGATGCCTCGGAGAACCAGGATGCGCCCTTGGCGAAGGCAAAGGGCGCGGGGAGAGGTTGATGGTCCTGGCTCCAATCCAGGAGCAGTCGAAGCAGCCAGCCCTCGTTATAGATGGTGGTGGGCGGTAGATGCGGGGATGGCTGGTTGAGCGACTCGATAATCTTGGCTATTCGGCTGAGAGGCATGATTATGGTCCTTTGGAGAATTGCCCGCTACCGGTCAGGTCCACCCCTATCTGGTGGGGAATGTTGCTATCCGTGAGAACATTGCCATAGATGTCGGTGACGCGGAACGTGTACGGTCCCGGCCCCATGCCTGTAGCCTGGACAAAATAGTTGTAATCCGTGCACGTTCCTTTCGAGTGCAATTCGTGGACAGGGTTGTTTCATCGGAGTTCGTCCAGCTCCAGCCAGCGCTCCATGAGTTGTTCTAGTTCCTTCTCTGCCGCGTTGCGCTCGTTCTGGAGGGTTGCCAGCTTCGAGTAGTCCGTGGCCGCCACGACCATCTCGGCGTCGATCTGCGGCACGCGGGCCTCCAGGAGCGCCATACGCGCCTCGATGGCTTCCAGTTCGCGCTTCTCTTTCGAGGTGAGTCGGCGGGGTTTCTCCTCCTGGCTCGCGGCCTGCCGCTTGACCTCTGCTTTCACCTCAGCCTGCGCCTCGCTGCGCTCGCGCGCCTGCATCTCGCGATAGAGCGCGTAGTTGCCGGGATACTCCCGAATCGTGCCATCCCCCTCAAAAACAAGCAGAAAGTCGGTCACCCGATCCAGGAAGTAGCGATCATGGGAGACCGCCACGACGGTGCCTGCGAACTGGTCGAGGAAATCTTCAAGAACCGTCAGTGTCTGGATGTCAAGGTCGTTCGTTGGCTCGTCCAGGAGTATGATATTGGGCTGCTCCATGAGAGTGCGAAGCAGGTAGAGGCGGCGCTTCTCACCACCCGAGAGCTTGGCGATGAAGTTATACTGCTGCTCCGGCGGGAAGAGAAACCATTCGAGCATCCCAGACGCACTCACCTTCGTGCCGTCCGCCAGCTTGATGAGCGATGCGCCCTCCTGAATATACTCCAGCACGCGCTTGTCGTTCGGCAGATCATGGCTTTCCTGATCGTAGTAGGCCAGGTGAACCGTCTCGCCGATGATGACCTCGCCCGCATCAGGGGTGCTCTGCCCGGTGATGATATCGAGCAGTGTGGTTTTGCCTGCCCCGTTCGGTCCGACGATGCCAATGCGATCTCCCGGCTCAATCTCGTAGGTGAAGTCGCGGATCACTGGCGCGCCATCCCAGGCTTTGGAGAGATGGCGAATCTGGATGGCGCGCTTGCCCAGTCGCCGCGAGCCCAGCGCAATCGTCAGGGGCGCGCGCGGGTCTGGCGCGTTCTGCACACTCTCCGCCAGCGCCTCGACCCGCTGAATGTGTGCCTTCTGCTTGGTCGTGCGCGCACGGGCACCACGTTGGAGCCACACCATCTCCTTACGAAGCAGATTCTGCTGCTTGAGGGCACTGGCACTTGCCAGCCGATCCCGCTCCTGACGGCCCACGAGAAACGCCTCATAGTTGCCCTCGTAGGTGAAAACACCACGATTTTCTAGCTCAAAGATGCGGTTGGTCACACGGTCCAGAAAGTAGCGGTCGTGCGTCACCAGGAGGAGCGCGCCTGACATACGTGCCAGATATTCTTCCAGCCAGGCCACCGTGTCCACATCGATGTGGTTCGTGGGCTCATCCAGGATGAGAAGCTCCACCGGGTCGATCAGGGCGCGGGCCATCGCCACGCGTTTGCGCTGCCCTCCACTGAGGGTGCCCAGCGTAGCCTCCAGCGCGTCAATGCCCAGACGGGAGAGAATCGTGTGTGCGTTGGTCTCGGTTTCCCATGCGCCGAGCCGCTCCATCTGCTCGGTCAGGTCGTGCAGCCGGTCCTGGAAAGCACTGTGTGTCGGCTCGCGCTCCAGCCGCGCCGTGAGCGCCTCGTACTCGCGTAGGAGGTGCATGGTGGGCGTATCGGCGGCAAATACATAGTCCAGCACTGTCGTATCGCCCTCGAATAGCGGGTTCTGGGGCAGGTAGGCCACGCGCACGTCGCCGCCCAGCGTGATGCGCCCGCTGTCGATAGGCTCCAGCCCCGCCAGGACGCGGAGCAGCGTTGTCTTGCCGCTGCCATTCACCCCGATGAGCCCCACGCGGTCCGTATCGTTCAGCCCGAAGGAGAGACCCTCAAAGAGTGTGCGGTCCGCAAACGATTTCGTCAGATGTTCGGCGGTTAATATAACCATAGGGAGATTAGGTTGCTTTCATCGCTTCTTCGTACTTACTTGCGAAAATACCATTTTCAATCCTTAGGCAAGGGATACCTCCAACAATTGGATAGACCACCAGAGCCTCTGGGCTAAACAACATGCCACCCACTTCTCTCAAAGGCGTTTTGAAGCGAGGGCAGGCAAAGATGCTAGAA
>JACCSL010000869.1 GCA_013812995.1 Ardenticatenales bacterium
CGTGAGTAGTTGGTAGAGCAGAATTCCTATCGAGTAAATATCGCTCCGCGCGTCCAGCGGCCCGCCAGCCGCTTGCTCGGGGGACATGTAGGCAGGGGTTCCAATGGTAGTTCCCGTCACCGTCAGCCCCTCGCCCGAGGTGTCCAGTGCTTTGGCGATGCCGAAATCGGCCAGCATGGGTCGATCCTCGTCATCAAAAAGCACATTGGCGGGCTTGATGTCGCGGTGGACAATCCCCCGCTTGTGGGCATAGGCCAGCGCCTCTGCCAGGGGCAGCAGGAGCCGAATGCCCTCTTCCTGGGGCAAGGGACCGCGCTCGTTCAGTAGGTCGCCCAGGGTACGCCCAGAGAGGCGACGCATGGCAATGTAGAAAATACCCTGCTCGTCCCCTACATCATAGATCGGGACAATGTTGAGGTGATTCATGCGAGCGGTGAGAATCGCCTCCTGGCGGAAACGGTCCAACATTTCGGGCGGCGCGCCGGGCACCGGAACGAGCACCTTGAGCGCAACCTCGCGCTCAAGGGTTTCATCCCAGGCTGCGTACACGGTTCCGCCCCCCCCCCCGCCGAGGCGCTGTCTCAAGGTATAGCGTCCAAGTCGTCGGCCAATCCAGGGATCGAAGCTTTGTGCCATAAGTAATTTAGAAGTCCATTGTCAGGAGCCTGCAGCTTGCAGACTTAAAGTAGGGCGAAACAGGTTGCGATTCTAGCACGGAGTATGCAAAATGGCACCCATGAGCGGAAAAGATACGAAACTGATCGTCATCGCCGGGGCGACGCAGGGCACAGAGGTTCCGCTGCGGGAGGACCCCGTCCTACTGGGGCGCGGCTCCGACTGTGATCTACCCCTGCTGGACAACTATGCCTCGCGCCATCACTGCTGGATCGAGCCGCGCGAGGATGGTTGGTGGGTTCGCGACCTGGGTAGCAAGAATGGCACCCTGGTCGGTACCGCGCGCGTGGAACATGAGTACGAATTGAAGGATGGCGAGATCATCACCATTGGTCACACCCAGATTCGCTTCTCGGACCCTGGGGCGACGAAGACCTATAACATTCTCTCCCCTGTCTCTCTGGCTCGCCTGGAGGTGGATGTGCCGGGGCGGATGGTCCGGGTCGATGGAATCGCCATTGATCCCCCACTCAGCCCCAAGCAGTGGCTCCTACTGCGTGTCCTCTGGGAGAATCGCGGCCAGGCCCTCAGCAAGGACACCATTGCCAGCGCGGTGTGGCCGGAGGCCGAGGGGGCGATCTTCGATTATCAGATTGACAAGCTGGTGAGCCGACTGCGAGCGCGGCTGGGTCCGCTGGGGGAGGAATTGATCGAGACGATCTGGGGGTTCGGGTACAAGCTCAAGTAGCGTTGGAGCGTTGGAGCGATAGAGCGGGAGAGCGTTGGAGCATTTGCCGTTGTTCCAACGTTCCAACGTTCCAACGCTCCAACGTTCCAACGCTCCAACGCTCTCCCGCTCCCCTGCGTAGGAAAGCGGTCAGAAAGGAGTCAGGCGACGGTCCATTCCTGCGGGGCCGTTGGTACTATACTCGCATGAGATTGAAGCATCTTTAGCGAGGAGAATAGCGATGACTACTCAAACTGTTCAAGCAGAAAGCAAATCCATCACGAGTCAAGCGACACTACAGGCTTTTTCGAATGGGCTGCTGCTGTGGCTTTCTGACGCCCGCCAGCTCCTGCTGCTCTACGCTGATGGTCGTCTCTGTTCCTTTACGACCGCCACCGATTTGCAAACCCTCGGCAACCCGCTGTCCCCCGCCGAGTCTGTCGAGCTACGGGTGAAGCAGGGCCAGCAGGCCACACAGCTCTGGACACCCCTTACGGGAACCCTTCTGCTCTATGCGCGGCGCTGGCAACTGCCGCTGGGAGGGTTACCATGATGGGCTTCATGCGCTTTACCCTTCTGCTCTTTCTGCTCTTTGGCTCGCGCACGCTGGGGGTTCAGGCAGACACCATCAGCCCACCGGCGGTGCTTGTCGAGGAAGTGCCCGATCAAGGCTCTCTCGTCAGCCACATCACCACACTTCAACTGGATAGCGCGGGGCAGGTACCGACCAACGACTGGCTGCTCTCTGTTCCTTCCTCGATCGTGACGCCGCCAGTCGCGCTTCATCTCTATGCTGGCCCAGCTGCGACTTTCCCCACAGGTAATTCCATTCCTGAGGCAACGAAGCTCCAGGTGCGCTCCATCCTGGCGGATGGCTCCTGGGTCGAGGTGGAGGGAAATGGGCAGCGTGGCTGGGTTCCTGCCGAGAGTGTGGCTCTGGGCGTGGACCGAATGCGCGCTTCCGCCCCGTGATAGTCGTTTGAGTCAATCGAGTAGACCTGGTTACCGTGGTCAAGCATAATCGCGTGGTTGCCCCGGCAGGCCCCGGTGCGGTTGCAGTAGAGCGGCCCCACATGCGCATCATCCACCGCAAACAGGGGCGGCTCCTGACCATTGATGCGCGGGCCAGGCCACTCCCATCGTAGCGCCCCGCACGCCACGAGCGCCATAACTCGCGCATCGTCCAGTCGAAGCCAACCCCGCCCTGCTGCTCAATGAGTCGCAGGTCCGTGAGGTAGGGCGAGCCCTCCGGCGGTGTTGCCCAGCCATTCCACAGCCGGGGCCCACGAGCAACACAACAAGGGCCGCAAAGCGTAGGAGAGAGCGCATGACGGTTAGACCTATCCTCGGCTTCAACAATGAAGTGGCTATTGTAGTTACCGGAAGAGGCTTTTTAAAATGCCCCTGGCCCCTACGCCAGATGCCAGAGCAGCAGGCTGAAGTACACCGCTGTCATACAGATGAACAGTGTAGAAAGTAGCAGATGCCCGACCTCAAAGGTCAGACCTTTGGGCCAGTCCTCGTGGCGAAAGTAGACAAGATCGACCCCCACGCGCGCGCCCCAGAAGAGACCGTTGAAGGCCGCCAGGCCCAGCGCCGCTGGCTCGCCGCGCAGAAGCTCAGGGCGCAGCACCCAGGTCAGAACGCCAAACGAGATGATGCAGAGCACAATAAAGCCGCCATACGTCCACATCACTTTCCGGTTGAACGGCGTTAGCTTTCCCAGATCTTCCTTCCAGCCCAGGCGGCTTGGTACCTGAGCGCTGGCCATGAGGACGCAAAGGTGGCCCACCGCCGCCAGCCGCAACGCCCAATCAAAGTACCAGGCGAGGGAGTGCGCAGCAACAACCTGGTGCAGCGAGGCATACAGCGGTAGGACTAGAGCCTCGCGGAAAGCGCCATGAAAGAGCAGGGGCAGCGGCAGCAAAATGGCGGCCCAACTCCACAGCCGCCCCAACGCGACGGGCCAGTGCTGCTCGACCTTGAATACGGCAATCTCCAGCCAGAGCAAAACACCCTGCAAGATAAAGTAAAGCAAGGGCAGCCCCCAACCCGACAAGGTTGGATAGCTGATCCCCAACTCGTGCAGCAGCCCGGAGAGCGCGAACACGCCAACCAGCGCACCGACCTTGCCCAACCGCCGATGCAGAGGGCGAAGGAAGAGTTGCCGGTCCATCTGGACGAAGGCCAGATTCCAGCGCCGACTCCAGAAATCGCTCAACGAGCGGCTCTTGAGGGGCTCATCGAACAGCAGCGAGACTTTCCACCCCGCCAGTCGCATCAATCCGGTGAGGAGTTGGGCATAGCCAAAGTGAATCATGAAGAGAAGTGCCAGCAGCCCCAACCAGCCCACCCCTCGATCCCCGAGAACGGGCTGTATCCAGGCCACGCCAAAGCCCAGCGCTAGCCCCAGCCACAAGAACGCGAACCCGCTGATGAACAACTCCGCCGAGACCGGGGTGCCCGGCTGGCGGCGGCGAAATGGCCTCGGGTCCATGCCAGGCCAGAGCGTCATAAAGAGGAAAAGACCAACTTTGGAGAAGCTCGCCAGCGTTGTTTGCGAGAGTTGCAGCAGGGT
>JACCSL010000898.1 GCA_013812995.1 Ardenticatenales bacterium
TGCGCCCGACCCCGAGCCGTGCTGTTCCTCCTTGTCCCAACGTCCTCAGCCTCCGCGTTTTTCGTCTGTTTCGACCACCGTTTATGCGGCGGCTTAGTTTTGTCAGTCAGTCAGCCCTGGTGGCTTAAATCGCCTCTCACCGCTCTTTCGCCACCAGTGTAAGCGTTGGAACGTTGGAACAACAACAGCAGCAAGATTTCTACAAGGTGAGACAGGCACACAGCATTAGGGCCGTACGCTCCACCGCCCCAACGCTCTCCTGCTCCAACGCTCTTCCGCTCTCTGTTTCAGAAAGGTTTCCCCTTGAGCATCGTACGCGCCCTATCGGCCGAAGCTTATGACCGCGAGTACAGCGACCGCGAGCTGGTTTACCGCATTGCTGGTTATTTCAAGCCCTGGCCGCGTCGGCTGGCACTTATTGTTGTGGCACTTTTCCTGGGATCTATCTTCGGCGTCCTGGCCCCTGTGCTCGTGGCGCGCGGCGTGGATCGCATGGCGAGCACGGGAGAGGAGCGGCTAATCTTCATCCTGGGGGGCTCCTTGCTCCTGCTGGGCCTTCTGAGATGGTTTACCAACTGGTTCCAACGTCGCCTGAGTGCCATGCTCATCGGCGACATCGTCCTACAGCTGCGCCACGATGCTTTCCGTGCCACCATGCGGCTGGACATGGGCTTCTTCGACGAGTTTCGCTCCGGGCGCGTGGTCAGCCGTATTGCCAGTGACACAGAAGAGTTCGGGCGCGTGGCGATGCTGGTGGCGGAGCTAGGAAGTCAGCTTTTGCTGGCCATCCTGCTGATAGGAGTGATGGTAACCATCGAGTGGCGGCTGACATTGCTCTCGCTCATCGTTGCGCCCTTCGCCTTCATCATTGCGGGCGGCTTTCGCCATGTCGCGCGGCAGATCACGCAGACCAGCCAGCGTGCCGTCGCGGAGGTCAACGCGAGCATCCAGGAAGCAGTCACCGGCATCAGCATTGCCAAGAACTTCCGGCGCGAGCAGGGCATCTACGAGGCATTCTCCGAGATTAACACGCTGAGTTACGACGCCAACGTGCAGCGTGGGCTCATCTACTCGACGCTCTTTCCCCTGCTGAATATCTTCAGCGGCCTGGGCACGGTGCTTTTGCTCTATTACGGCGGGCTGAACGTCATCAAGGGGCAAATCACGGCGGGGGCGTGGTACCTTTTTATCAACAGCATCGGGCAGTTCTGGTTTCCCATGATCAACCTTTCCGCCTTCTGGAGCCAGTTCCAGGCCGGGCTGAGCGCCACCGAGCGCATCTTTGCCCTCATGGATGCGGAGGCAGCGGTCCGGCAGGTGGATAGCCAGCCCGTGGAGCAGCTCCGGGGCGAGATTCAATTCGAGAAGCTTGGCTTTGGTTACACCACCAGGGAGCCAGTGCTGAACGATTTCACCCTGCACATCCAGCCCGGCGAGACCGTTGCGCTCGTCGGCCACACGGGCGCGGGGAAGTCGAGCATTGCCAAACTGGTGACGCGCTTCTACGAGTTCCAGTCGGGTCGCCTGCTGATTGACGGGCGCGACATTCGCAGCCTCGACCTGGGAAGCTACCGCCGCTGCCTGGGCATCGTGAGCCAGGTGCCTTTCCTCTTTGAGGGCACCGTGGCAGATAACATCCGCTACACCAACCCCACCATGAGCGACGAGGCCGTGCTGGAGGTCGCCCGGCAGGTGGGACACGACTGGATGGAGACGCTGCCCAATGGCCTCGATACCAACGTCGGCGAGCGCGGCAGCCGCCTGAGCATGGGGCAGCGCCAGCTCGTCGTGCTGGCGCGGGTGCTCGCGCAGAACCCTGCTATCTTCATCCTGGACGAAGCCACCGCCAGCATCGACCCCTTCACGGAGGCGCAGATTCAGAGCGCCCTGGAACTCATCTTCCGCGACCGCACCTCGATCATCATCGCGCACCGCCTCTCCACCGTGAAGGCCGCCGACCGCATCCTCGTTCTGGATCGCGGTCGCATCATCGAGGAGGGCAGCCACGATGACCTCATGGCACAGGGCGGCCATTACGCAGAGCTCTATCAAACCTACTTTCGGCACCAGAGTTTGAGCTACATAAACTCGGCTGGCTATCGTCTGGCGAGTCAACCGGCCACGCAAGAATAGAAAAGGTGGCCCACCGGTCCAATTAAAAAAGCCCCCGAAATGGGGCTTTTTTGTTGGATAGATTGATTATGCTTTGTGATGAAGGTCGGATTGAAGGAGCAGCAGTAGCGCCGCACCGCCCATCAGCGTCGAATTCCGAATCACGAGATGCACCTCGCCGACCTTGATGTTCTGGCTATCAAAGACCTGCCCATGACTATCCACCCGGCCAATCTGGAGCTGCTGCGTATCGTACAGGTGACCGCTAATCACCTGTCCCACCCTGGCCCCATGCTGGTCATAGACACGCTCCTCCACCGCCTCGCCGCGCCGGCAGCCATTCATGTCATAGACGCGGTTGCCCAGGATTCGGCCCGTGAGTGAGCCCTGTTGGTCATAGATATAGCCCCGAACTTCTCGATCTACTTTGTATCGCGGGTCATCGAATGCACTGTTCATAAAAAGCTCCCTGGCTAGCTGGTTTCTTCGCCGTTTGCAGCTTCTACGTTCGATAGTATAAGGTAGTTGCCAGAATCACGCCCGCGACCTTGAAAAATCAGTCGAAATAGCCTGTCAACTATGGTTGACATTCGGGGTGCGTTCGCATACACTTTTTTCCAGATTCCCTAATCCTTAGCGTGTTTACAAAATTGTGACACCGGACGAACCAGACTTGCCCAGGCCCCGGCCGGGGCAAACGAACACGAACTCTATCAAAGCCCAGGCGCGGGCCGCCACTTGGCCCGCCGCCGGGCTTTTTGCGTTGGGAGCGCACCATGCTTGACATCGTCATTCTAGCGGCGGGAATGGGC
>JACCSL010000907.1 GCA_013812995.1 Ardenticatenales bacterium
TCAGACAATCAATGTGGTTCTGAGCCTCCAGCGGTGCCATCTTTACTATCTGCGGTCAAAGAATAGCCAAATTTACCCCCGATTCGGTTAATTCCCAAAACACATTTGTTCTATGCGGAATGTCGGATAATGTGATTTGGGAAATTTAAAATCTGACGTCGCAAATAACACTTTTTTCAATATCATACTGGTCACATTTTTTCGCTTCAAAACACTTAAGTCATCAGCCAATGATATGTATCCTGACTCAAATAAGGCGTCATGAAATCGACATAAACAGATTATATTTGACAGACTTCCGCGTTTTTCTGGATCATCAGCCCATCGTACTATATGGCTTGCAATAAGAAAGCCTTTATCTGATATATCACATAGAGCGCATTCGTTATTGTAATTGAGCAATGTAAGACGATGCAGTCGTTCTTGACCTCGCCTTTGCCGAATAAAAACACGCTCATCGCTGACAATCACATTATCTATTGTCAGCATATCATTAACAATGGCTTGATCAAGAACATTGTCAGGCAAGTCTTCTTTTTCTACAGAGATAGGGCGATCCAACAATACATACTCCCCATGATTTACAAAGGCTAGAAAACCTTCATCGCGCAATTCCTGTAGAATACGACTTAGTGTTTGCGTTGGCGTCTGTCCATAAGAATTAGTAGTTGTAAGAATTTCTTCTATTTCTTCATTGATGAATATCTGACGCTTGACAATATTCGTGCCATGACGTTCGTTATAGCGATGTATGGCATTTATTACAGCTTCTCTCCAAAGCATGGACTCATCCAAGCCTTTCAGAGAAAACTATCATCAAAAAATTTACAAACAGGAAATCTCTTATGGAGTTCTTCAAAAAAGTTCTCGCTTGTTTTAGGATTCGAGACAGACTGTTGGGTGATCTTGCCTTTCCACTCATTGTAGCCCCCAAGCCTGTAAAATGCCCTTCTCGATCACCGCTGTGATTTCCGCGCTCATGGTGAACCAGGTGAAAAAGAGCGGAACGAGCAGGAGGGAGACAGCAAGATGAGAGGGCCGAAGAGAGGCCCGCCGCTGCTCGGCCAGTGGCAGGGCAAGCACGCGCTCGCCCCAGGTCGCAATGGGAGGGAAGAGCAGCAAGACGACGAAAAGCAGCGCCCCGAGCAGCAGCAAAAGAGTGGTCAATGTGTTGGGCAGCGCCGCCCGCAGCGGGTGAGCCACGCACGCCAGCGCGAAGGCCAGGGCCAGCAGCGCCAGCCAGTGGCTTAGACTCACCGCCGCCTGAAGCTCGCCCGGCTGGGCCGTGCGCCGCGCGTGATCGTCCCCGGCTAGCACCTGCCAGAGTAACCAGCCGTAGAAGAGCGAGTTCAGCGTGCCAAGGCTAGCATAGAAAAGCAGGTGGCTCGCGTTCGCCCACGGCGCGAAGTACGGCGAGACGAGCACCCAGGAGGTCCAGAGCAAGGCGATGGAAAGCAGGGCAAAGCGGCGCGGGCGCAGCGCATAGGCGATCAGCCACGGCAGCAGCATCGGGTAGTGGTAGGCCATGACCTTCTGCGAGGTCAGCACGAAGGCCAGCGTCACCGCCACGCCGATGACATACCAGGAACGCTGCTTCCAGAGCGCCCAGACAGAGAGTAGCGAGGCCGCGCCCACGGTCAGCAGCGCCGCGTAACGCACGGTCGGGAAGGTGGTGCGTGTCTGCTCGATGAGAAAGTCAGGGAGCGCCAGCGTCCACACCTGCCAGGATTGCACCTGGACCGGCATCTTCCGCACATCCTCGAAGACCATGTAGCGGAAATCATCGCTGTACAGCGCAAAGGGCAGCGAGACGGCCCCGAAAATCAGCGCGAAGAGGCCCGCGAACATCGCAATGTCCAGCCAGCGCCGCTCCCAGAGCAGAAAAAGCCCAAAGGGAATCGCGTAGATCACCGCCGACTGCTTCAGCGTGATGGCAAGGGCGAGCAGGAGCATCGGCCACCAGGCGCGCTCCAGGCGATGCTCCTGCACCCACGCATAAGCCACGAGCGTGGGCCAGAGCCAGATAGATTCCTGGTGCGCCTGGACGGCTGTCTGGTAGAAGAGAATCGGGTTGAGGAGCCAGAGTGCCGCGCCCAGCCGGGCAATCCATTGCTCGCCCGTGGCCTGGCGTAGGATACGATGGAGCAACGCGGCGATGGCAAGATCAGCGACAAAGACGGGGAGGCGCACGGCGATCAGCTGCGACCAGACGGTGACGGAACTGCCCGAAATCATATCTGCCAGCCAGACAAAGGGAGCCAGCAACAGGGCGTAGAGGGGCGGGTAGGGATAGGGCCAGGGCCAGGCGGCGCGGCTCTTCTCGTAGAGGTCGAAGGGGGAGCCGCCATCCCAGAGGGTGCGCGCCGCGTGGAGGAAAATTTCCACGTCCCAGTTGGCGCTCCAGTAGCGGTCCAGCGAAAAGAGCATGGCGAGGGAGAGCGCGACATAGAAAAGGCCGAGCCGCAGCAAAAAGGGGCGGTCGGCCAGGGAATCAGTGGATGCTTCAGTTGTGGTGGGGGCAGAACCCACCCCCAGAACCGTCTCGCGCGCCATCAAGAAAATTGCCTGTTTAACAAAATGCCAATCCCGAACGAGGATTGGCTAACAAGCGCGGCATTATATCAGTTTTGGTGCTGAAAGGGTAATTGAAAGGAAAAGATGACAGGCGAACCATCAGGAAACGAGGCAGTTAACGGCTGGCTGGCCCAAGCGATTCGTTATTTCCGCGAGCGCGGCTTCTTCGCTGCGCAGTCATCGCTCAACGATGCGGAGACCGCGCGGCCGGTTCGGGCCTGGTATGAGGAGGAGGAGTGGAAGGCATTCATCCATCCGACCCCCCAGAAGGCCGACATGATCCTGCTATCCCTTGATCAGACACGGGTCTGGTGGGAAGATCGCGAGGAGCCGCGTTGAGTCGGTCCCTTTTCTCTTCCGCCACGACTCGTTATACTATGCCCGGTGGCCTGCCGCACTCGGTGGGCGCATCCGTCGCGAATCTCGACTGAGGAGGAGAGAGTCATGAAAAAAGTAGGGTTGTATCTGTTATTGGTAATGACGCTATTGCTCGCGGCCTGTAACACGGCCGCCACGCCCACCCCCGCTGTTACTGGCGGCGAGGGCGTCGAGGTAACCGCTGAAACCGGCGGCGAAACTGCTGGAAATCTGCCGGACCTGGAGGGGCGTACCATCTCCATCGCCGTGGAGAATGCCTACCTGCCCTTCAACTACATTGATCCCCAGAGCGGAGAGCCCTCCGGCTGGGACTACGATGCCTGGCGCGAGGTGTGCCGCCTGCTAAACTGCGTGCCTGAGTTCAAGGAAGCGGCCTGGGAAGGAATGATTCAGGCGGTCGCGGACGGGCAGTTCGATGCCGCCGCTGATGGAATCACCATCAGGGAGGAGCGCGCGGAAATCGTGGACTTCTCGAATGGGTATATGAGTGTGAATCAGCGGCTTCTGACCCGCAAGGGCGAGACACGCTTCGCCAGCATTGAGGAATTCGTCGCCGACGAGGATCTCATTATTGGAACGCAGACTGGAACCACGAACTACGAGACCGCCACCGAGCTGTTGGATGACCAGCGCATCCAGGCGTTCGAGCAGTTCCCCTTCGCCGTTCAGGCGCTGCTGGCGGGCGACGTGGATGCAGTCATCATTGACGAGACCGCTGGCCAGGGCTACCAGGGCGTCAGCGAGGATCAGCTCGAGATGGTGGGCGACCCCATCGTCAGCGATCAGTTGGGCTTTATCTTCCCCAAGGGGAGCGATCTGGTTGAGCCGATCAACGCCGCGCTGGCGGAGATGGAGAGCAACGGCAAGCTGGCCGAGCTCGCCGACAGTTACTTCACAGACAAGTTCACCCTCACCTACGACGACCTGCCCGAGTAACAAGGGTCCGACAATAGCGTGAGAGCAAGAAGGAATGCGCCGGGCGGCTGCCTGGCGCATTCTCTTTCAAAACGGGCGCACGACAATCAGGAGGGGAAATGGCGGTACGACCAGAGCAAGAGCAAAGCGTCATGGATATCTGGATCGAGGGAAGGCAGTGGGAGCGCTTTCCCTGGTGGTTCGTGGGTATCCTGGGCGCAATCCTGTTTATGATCTTTAAAATCGTCTCCGACCCGCAGTATACGCGGGCCTATAATGCCATCCTCCCCGGCCTGCGCCTCACCCTCTACATTACGGTTGTTGCCTTTTTGGCCGCTGTGGCGATAGGGCTCATCGCCGGGCTGGGGCGCATCTCCCAGAATTTCGTTCTGCGCAATCTGGCGACGCTCTACATCGAGTTTGTGCGCGGGGTGCCCACGCTGGTGCTGATCTCCACCGTTGCCTTCGTCATTGTCCCCGGCGTCGCCAATCTGCTCGGCATCCAGACCCCGCGCGACCAGACGCCGCGTGCCATCGCGGCCCTGGCGGTGATCTACGGTGCTTTCCTCGCGGAGGTCTTTCGGGCAGGCATCGAGTCGATTCCTCCCGGTCAGATGGAGGCAGCGCGCTCCCTGGGAATGACCCACTTTCAGGCGATGATCTACATCATTCTCCCCCAGGCGATCCGCAATATGCTCCCGGCACTGGGCAATGATCTCATCGCCATGCTCAAGGATTCATCCCTGGTATCGGTGTTGGCCGTCCGCGAGATCACACAGGAGGCACGTCTCTACTCAGGAAGCACCTTCCGCTTCAGTGAAACCTATCTGATTCTCACCCTGCTCTATCTCATTATGACAATTATTTTATCGCTGTTGCTCCAGTGGTATCAAAGGAGGCTCAGAAATGAGTAATCCGATAGAGATTGCGCCGGATGAAATTATTGTCGTAGATGAGCTTCGCAAATTTTTTGGCGCGGTCGAGGCCGTCAAGGGAGTCAACCTGCGCGTGAAGCGGGGCGAGGTGGTGGTTGTCATCGGTCCCAGTGGCTCCGGCAAGAGTACGGTATTGCGCTGCATTAACCACCTGGAGGTGCCCACGTCCGGCGCGGTGTACCTTGATGGGATTCACCTGGAGGATCGGCGGACGAACATAAACCAGGTGCGGACCGAGGTGGGCATGGTCTTCCAGCAGTTCAACCTCTTCCAGCACCTCACGGTTCTGGACAATGTCATCGTTGCCCAGCGGCTGGTGCGCAAGCGGAGCAACGAAGAGGCGCGGCGCATCGCGATGGAGCAGCTGACACGCGTTGGCATCCCCGAGAAGGCCAATGTGCTACCCCGGCAGCTCTCCGGTGGGCAGCAGCAGCGTGTTGCCATCGCCCGCGCCCTCGCCATGACGCCTAAAGTGATGCTCTTCGATGAGCCCACCAGCGCCCTCGACCCCGAGATGATCAAGGAGGTGCTCGATGTCATGCTGGAGCTGGCTCAGGATGGCATGACAATGGTCGTCGTGACTCACGAGATGGGCTTCGCTCGCGCGGCTGCCTCGCGGCTGGTCTTCATGGATCAGGGGCGCATCGTCGAGAGCGGCGACCCCGAGGAGATGTACCACAAGCCGCAGCACCAGCGCACGCGCGACTTCTTCAACAAGATTCTGACGCACGGATGAGCCGCAAAAAAAAGCTCGCCCCGGTTCCGGGGCGAGCTTCTGCTTTATTTACTTTACCTCATCGTCTTCTTCCTCGTCCAACTCCTCGTCGTCATCTTCCCAGTCTTCGTCGTCCTCATCCTCGTCCCACTCATCGGCATACTGGTCATGGGCATGACCATGTTCCAACTCTTCGGGGGTGGCATCACGAACCTCGACGACCTGTACATCGAAGGTCACGGTTTCGCCCGCTAGAGGGTGGTTATAATCAACGAAGAGCATCTCTTCCTCGATACGCTCAATGATCCCCGGCGTCTCGTTGCCCTCCTCATCAATCAGCCAGATTTCGTCCCCCTCAGCGAGCTCGGTCTCGTCGGGGAAAGCGTCCCGAGGGATCGCATCCACCATCTCGTCGTCGTACTCGCCATAGGCATCGGTCGGCTGTAGGGTAACGGTGAACGTGTCCCCTGCATTGTGTCCCTCCAGGGCACGCTCCAGGCCGGGGGGAATGTTCCCAGCCCCATGCAGGTAGGGCAGCGGGGGCTCCCCCTCGGTGGAATCTTCGACCGTTCCATCCGACAGGCGGAGGGTGTAGTGGATCTCCACCACCTTGTCTTTCTCAACTTTTGTCATGGCGCGCCTCCATAATCGGTAAACTTCGCCCAATGCGGCTCATTGAGCGTCGGCCTAACTCTAGCATGGAGCGTACCGCGAGAGAATTACGGAACGCTTTGCCAATCCTTTCTCTCAGTGGTAAGGTAGGTCTTTGCGCCATACCGAACAAAGGACCCTATGGCCCTTTTTGCTTTGCCTAAACTCAAGGAGAGATAGATGGCCGAGTATCGAATCGAAAAAGATTCTATGGGCGAGGTCCGCGTA
>JACCSL010000913.1 GCA_013812995.1 Ardenticatenales bacterium
CCCCTGCTCCAAGCAGGGGGTTTTCGGGCGCTAAACGTCTATAAAAACGCACAGCACGCCCAACCGGGGGCGGCCCTTAAAGAAGGTCGAGGAGGTCATAAAAACGCACCTTTTCCGGGGTTCAAACGTCTCGCTAGTATACTGAGATGGCAAAAATTTGTCTTACGCCCTTGATTCTGTGGTACGTAGGGGCTACCCCTCTTGGCAACGAGCATGGATTGCGTTTACCATAGCTTGCAACAGCAGCCCCTACCTTCTCCCTTCGTATTTCACCTGTTTCTGCCTATACTTCACTAACCTTTATGTCTACTTCCCTTGAGGAGGAAACCCCCTAATGAGAAAGAAGGAACTTCGCGATGGCTAACAAGCAGGCCGCCCCCTTTACCATGACCGAGAGGCTCCTCGCGTGGACCGTCCATCTGGTGACGGCCAGCGGCTCCGTCTTTGGGCTACTGTCGCTGATTGCCATCACACAGCACGAATGGATGTTCGCCTTTATCTGTATGGCGGCAGCTATCTTCGTTGATTCGGTGGATGGCACACTGGCGCGTATGTGGCGCGTCAAACAGATCATCCCCAATTTCGATGGTGCGCTGCTGGACAACATCATCGACTACCTGAACTATGTGGTCGTTCCTGCCTTTTTTCTCTACGAGGCAGCACTGCTCCCCCCCGAACTCGCTCTGGCCGGGGCGGCACTCGTCGTTCTGACCTCCGGCTACCAGTTCTGTCAGGCAGATGCCAAGACGGATGACAACCACTTCAAGGGATTTCCCTCCTACTGGAACGTCGTCGTCTTCTACCTCTTTCTCCTTGGGCTGAATCCCTGGATCAGCCTGGGGATCATTGCATTGCTCGGCTTCCTCGTCTTTGTACCCATTCACTACGTCTATCCCTCCCGTACCGTTGAGCAGCAGCGGTTGACCCTCGTTTTAAGTGCTGTATGGGGAGCCACGACCCTGATTGCGCTGCTCCAGTATCCCAACCCCCAGAAGCCCCTCATCTGGGCGTCGCTGCTGTATGTCCTTTACTATGTCGGCCTTAGCCTCTACCAGACGGCAAACCACCTGCGTCACCGTGAATCTAGGGGCTGATTTATTTTTTATGGATTATGTAAATAGTATAGCAACCACACTGAGCCTCCGTCCCGCGCAGGTTGCCGCCACCATCGAGCTGCTGGACGGAGGCAACACGCTGCCCTTTGTGGCACGCTATCGCAAGGAGGCCACGGGGGCGCTGGACGAGGAGCAACTGCGCCAGATCAGCGCCCTTCTACTCTCGTTGCGCGCTCTGGAAGAGCGGCGGCAAAGCATCCTGGCCTTGATCGAGGCGCAGGGTAGCCTGACCCCCGAGCTGCACGAGCAACTGCTCACCGCTAGCACGCGCGCCGAACTCGAAGACCTCTATCAGCCTCATCGCCCCAAGCGGCGCACGCGAGCCAGCATCGCCAGAGAGCGTGGGTTGCAGGGGCTGGCCGACCTTATCCTGCAACAGTCTCACACCCGCCAGCCGCTGGAGGAACTCGTAACACCTTTCCTCTCGGAAGAGGTGCCCTTGCTCGCGGACGCCTGGGCGGGCGCGCGGGACATCGTAGCGGAGAGCATCAGCGATCACCCCGACGTGCGCCGCCTGACGCGGGAGAAAGCACTGCACTGGGGAACGATGCTCTGCACCCGTGTGGAAGGGTCCGAGGACCCGCGCGGCGTCTTTCAGAGTTATTATGACTTTTCCCTCCGCGTGGAACGCCTCCGCCCCCATCAACTCCTCGCCATTAATCGGGGGGAAAGCGAGGGCGTGCTGCGCGTCGGCCTGGAGGTTCCCGCGCGCGACTGGCAGGGTGCCATCCACGCAGCGTTCCGCCCCGACCGTCGCTCCCCCCTCGCGGAGCAACTCGTTCTGGCAACGGAGGACGCAGCCAAGCGCCTCCTTCTCCCTGCCATCGAGCGGGATGTGCGGCGCACCCTCACCCAGCAGGCGGAGGCGCATGCGATCAGCGTCTTCGCGAAGAATCTACGCGCCTTGCTCTCCCAACCGCCGCTGGCCGGTCATGTCGTGCTTGGCATTGACCCTGGCTTCCGCACCGGCTGCAAGGTCGCGGTGGTGGATGCCACGAGCCGCCTGCTCGAATACACTACGATTTACCCCCATGAGCCTCATCGCCAACACGCGGAGTCCCTCAAGGCGCTGGCCGGACTCGTCACGCGCCACCAGGTCACGCTCATCACCATCGGCAATGGCACCGCCTCGCGGGAGACGGAACAAGTCGTGGCCGAACTCACGCGCGAGATGCGCGGCGTTCAGTATCTCATCGTCAACGAGGCCGGGGCGAGCGTCTATAGCGCCAGCCCTCTGGCCCGCGCGGAGCTACCCACCCTGGATGTGACGGTGCGCGGCGCGGTCTCGATTGCCCGACGCGCCCAGGACCCGCTGGCGGAACTGGTGAAGATCGACCCCAAATCCATCGGTGTTGGTCTCTATCAGCATGATGTCAATCAGGCCGAGCTGGCCGAGGCGCTGGAGGGGGTTGTCGAGAGCGTGGTCAATCAGGTTGGCGTCGAGGTAAACAGCGCCTCGCCCGCGCTGCTGGCCCATGTGGCTGGCATCGGGCCGCGCCTGGCAGAGCGCATCGTCGCCTACCGCGATGAGCATGGTCCTCTGCTCACCCGAAAAGCCCTGCTAAAGGTTAGCGGCCTTGGTCCCAAGGCCTTCGAGCAGGCAGCGGGTTTTCTCCGCATCCGGGCTGGCGAGCACTCGCTGGATGCTAGTGCTATCCACCCAGAGAGCTATGCCGTGGCGGAGGCACTGCTCCGGCGCGCTGGAAGCAGTAGCCAAGACCCGCCCGCCGAGCGGGAAAGCGCGCTGGATGCGCTACGGGCCGATACTGCTCTCGAAACGCTTGCCAAAGAGCTGAACACGGGGATTCCCACGCTGAAGGATATCTTCGAGCAGCTAGTACGACCGGGACGGGACCCGCGCGAGGAATTGTCCGCGCCCCTGCTGCGCAGCGATGTCCTCTCGATGGAAGACCTGCTGCCGGGGCTTCGTCTTCAGGGCACGGTGCGCAACGTGGTAGATTTCGGCGCGTTCGTGGATATCGGGGTCAAGCAGGATGGGTTGCTCCATCGTAGCCAGCTCCCGCCGGGGACAGCGCTCAGTGTCGGTGATGTGATTGAGATCGAGATTCTGAAGGTGGAGGCGGAGCGGGGGCGCATTTCCCTGGCCTGGGCTGGTTCTCAGCCAAGGCCGTCATAGTCCTTGGTTGACGGCTGGCGGGGAATGTCATCCCTGGTACAATGAAGCGAAGTTGAGAATCCGACTCTTTTAGGAGATTGCATGAGCAGCCTAACACCTTATCAACTCTATGATCTGTTGAACCGGGACGGCCCTCTCTGGCTATGCGGGGCTGATCTTAGTGGCGCATACCTGAGCAAGGCCAATCTCAGCGGCTCCGACCTGACGGGGGCCGACCTGAGCGGAACCAATCTTTCACTCGCGAACCTCAGCGGGAGCACGCTGAGCAAGGCCAACCTGAGCGATGCCGATCTCACCGAGGCCACCCTGACCGGGGCCTTGCTGTACAACACGGAGCTGCATGGCGCGAACCTGACAGGGACGGACTTCACGGGCGCAAAGCTGACCGGGGCCATCCTTCCCAGGGCCAACCTGAATGCAGCCATCCTGAGCAAGGCGAATCTCAGCGGCTCCGACCTGAGTGAGGCGAACCTGGAGGGGGCGTTTCTCCACAACACGGATCTGAAGGGGGCAAATCTCTCCGGCACGAACCTGAGCGGGGTGAATCTGAGCGGAGCCACCCTCACGGGGGTAGATATGAGCGGGGCCAATATGAGCCATGCCAACCTGGAGGGAGCCGACCTGGCCGATGCCATCCTGATTGGGGCCAACCTGCTAGGTGCCAATCTCCGGGGAGCCTTCCTAAAAGAGGTGGACCTGCATGATGTCAATCTGATCAACGCGGACCTGAATGGT
>JACCSL010000936.1 GCA_013812995.1 Ardenticatenales bacterium
GGTGCATGCTGCGCGCCAAAGAGGGCCGCCACCTCTTCGCCATTGGCGCTGGCCTGCCCCCCCTGGACGGCGACCAATGCCTCGCCCGGCACAAAGTAGTAGGGCGTGCGCCCCTCCTCCTCCGAATCAGGCGGCGGAACCTCGCGCTTGGGTGTCTGGATAGGCGCAGCGTGCGACCCGCCGCCCGTCGCGGGTGAGCGCGTGGGCTGGGTCGTTGAATGTGCCGGGGTAGTCTGCGTGATCGCAGACTCCGATTTGCGCTGCCACCAGTAAAAGGCCCCTCCAGCCGCCGCCAGGGCCGCCATCAGGGCAGAAATCGCTTTCTTTTGCATGGAGTTAGTCCTTGAAAGGAGAAAAGGAATTAGGCACCCGTTCGGCGGCTCAGGTTGGCGCGTTCGAAGCGGCTGATAGCGAAGGGCGAGAGGTCCAATGGGGTAGCTTCTCCCAGAACCAGGGCCGCGAGAATATCGCCCAGCACGGGGGCAAACTTGAACCCGTGACCCGAGAAGCCCGTTCCCACCACGATGTTGGGAAACTCAGGGTGCCGATCCAGAATGAAGTGATAGTCAGGGGTATTTGTGTACAAACAGGTGATCTGCTCGAAGGATTCGGGGTTCAGATGGGGTAGCCGCGCCCGTACAAAGTCCTGAACCCCGAGTAGATTGGCGTGATCGAAGGGTTGCGGATCATCGGGGTCAATGACCGGCCCTGTGTGGTGCCAGCCGATCTTGACACCAGGTACCTGAATCTGCGGCAGCCCGTAGAAGGGATACTCGGTGTGGTAATCAATGAAGATGGGCATTGCCCCGGCGCGGTGGTCCATCTCGTCGCGCGGTGCGAAGTAGGCCACCTGCTCCTGCGCGGCCTCCAGGGGAAGGGACAGCCCCAGAGCGGCCAATAGCGTCCTCGACCAGCCGCCCGCCGCCACCACGAGATGGCGGGCCTGCCAGTGGACCCCAGAGACGCTCCGCACGCGAATCTGCTCGCCCAGTACCTCGATGGCCTCCACGCGCTCACCGGTGACCGCTATCCCCCCGGCGGCCTCAAAGAGACGCCAGAGGGCCAGCACCGCCGACGTGGCAAAGACAACCCCCGCCTCTGGTTGGAAGATCGCCTCACTGCTCCCCTCCAGGTAGAAGTGCGGAAATCGGCGATTGCTCTCCGCCGCCGAGAGGCGCTCGTAGGGGATGTGATAGCGCCGGAAGTTTTCTTCTAGCTCATGCAGGTGAGGACTCGCGGCGGGGCCAGCGTCCCAGCCCCCGGTGGTCTGCACCAGGGGTTCTCCTGCGCGCTCAGCGAGGCTGGCCCAGCCAGGGTAGGCCAGCAGGGCCATCTCGATGTAGATGGGCTCGGGATAGGCAAAGCGAATGATCCGCCCATCCCCGTGGGAGCTGCCACGCGTGTGACCCGGTGCAAATTGCTCCAGCAGGAGCACCGTATGACCGCGCCGCACCAGCGCCTCTGCCGTGGCCGCCCCGACGATACCGCCACCCAGAATAATCGTGTCGTAGGTAAAAGAGTGATTTGGTTGCATGGGGTGTTTCAACTAGGAAATGGAAAAAGGTACAAAAAACGCCCGCGATGGGGCGTTCGTTGTGAAGGAAGTAGGGGCAGTGGGATTCGAACCCACACTTGCAGCATTTTAAGTGCTGTGCCTCTGCCGTTGGGCTATGCCCCCCTGAAGTCTCTCTGTGTCCTCTTCGGCTCTCCGCTCAACAGCGGCTATTATAATGGAAGCACTGTTTTTTTTCAATCGGGGCGCACAATTTGCTGTTCTGCCTCCCGGAAGCAAAGCGGCGCTGCTGGCCTAAAGAGGGGAATTTTCAAGATTCCTCTTTACCTTTTATCGGTTCGCCCCTACACTGAAATCTATGGACGCCCAATTACCGAACCTATTGTTGACATTGGACCTGCTTGGCCTGGGCCTGGCCCTCTGGCTGACCTTGCATCCCCTGTCCTCCGCCTGGCGCGGCTATCGCGGCCATGTACAATCGTCGCTGCTGGCGCTGGGAGCCCTGGCGCTCGTCTTTGCGCTGGCGGTATACGACGGACTCTGGGGCGTGGGGGGAAAGCCGGATGCGACCGCTGCCACGGCACGGGTACTCCTGCTGCCGCTTCCTCTAGCGTGGGTGCTCCTGGCGTGGGCACTCCAGCCCCCCGCCCTACGTGGCCGGTACCGTTGGGCCCCTGGCGTAGCCACGGCCCTGCTGGCGCTGGCAGCGGGGGCCACATTGGGTCCTGCCCTGCTGCTGCCGGAGTATCTCCCGACCAGCTGGCTCTTCCTGCCAATATATATTTTCGCGTTGGTGCTCTGCCTTCTCCTGGCGGCTGTGCTCGTGCTACGCGCCCGCCTGCTGCCCAGCGGAGCCCACGAGCAGCAGGCTCGAACCATGCTGCTGTTCGCCTCACCGCTGCTCCTGGCGGGTGCCGCCCTGCTCGCCGGGGATACGATGTTTGGCCTGGAGAATCCGCCGTTCCTCCCTTACACCGCAGGGGTCGTGGGCCAAATACGACTAACCGCGAGCTTGAGTCTGCTGGTGGTAGGGGTGGCGCTCGCACGCATCACGTTACTCCAGGCTCGTGGCGGTGGCATGGCGCGGACTACTGACTTTGCGCGCTCCTTCCTGCTGATCGGACTGACCCTGATGCTCTACATGGCAGTCGGCTTCGGCGCGCTCTGGTACTGGCGGCTCCCCTCTGATCTCCTGGCGGTCTTCCTCTTGCTCGCTCTGCTGACGGAAGGGCTCAACCGTGCCCGTCTCTCTTCTGAGCGTTTGTTTTACCGGGGGGAGACCGGCAAGCTCCGCCAGAGCCTGCACCAGAGTGCTAACCAGTTGGAGCCTGTGGGCCGGGTTCCCCCGGTGGTGCGTCCCCTGCTGGGGAGGCTGGCCCGGCAGCTCCATAGCCCGCAACTCGGCCTTGCCCTGCGTGAGGAACAGGCATTTCGCGTGGCGGTCGCGCTGCATTCCTCCTGGGAGGGGCAAACCCTGGATGTCTCTGATCCGCATGTCTGGGAGGAACGCTCGCTCGGTGGGTGGAACAAGCCGATCAAACTCCAGGGGCAGATTCTAGGTATTCTCGCCAGCGAGCGAACTGGACCATTGAGCCCCGCGCAGGCCCAACTGCTGGACGAGGCTGCAACGCAGCTGGCGCAGCTCCTGCACGATTGGCAGGAACTGGCGCGGCGGCGCGAAGGATTACATAAAGTTATCGAAGAGTATCGCCAGTACACGCAATCCCTGGAAAAGAAACAGGCGATGCTCCTTGCCCGCCCCTCGGCGCGGCTGATCTCGCGCCAGGATGTAGCGCAGCTGCTATCCCAGTATCATGCGCCGGACGCGGTGCTGGGCAACCTCTCCCTGGCGCGGCTCAATGTCGTGGAGAAGGTGCTTCCCCCCAACCACCGGAGCGTTGAGGCGCGCGCCCAGATGCTACGAGACCTCGTCAGCCAACTGGTGGAGCAACTCCGGCCCGTAGAGGGCGAGCTCCCGACCCGCCCCACGCGCGAATGGTATCCCTATCTCATCCTCTACTATTTTTATCTGGAGAAGCAGACGGAGGCTGAACTCCTGGCGCGCATGAAGATCACGCCGAACGAGTTTGCTCGCGCCCAGCGGGCTGGCATGGAAGCCATTGCCTCCACCTTGGCCGAGCTGGAAGCCGGCATCTCTCACACCGAGGCAGGGCGAGGAGATGGCATGGCACCGATGGCCCCAACGCCCACGCCGGGCGGGCGGGGAACCGCCGCCGGAAGCAGCGGTAGTCGTATGGGCCAGGGCTATACGACGGCCAAGGGAACCAGCAATCAATACGGCGATGGGCAGAGCAGTGGCTATGACCAGCGCGGGGGCGTAGAGCGGAACACTTCCCCGGCTACCGCTGGACATGGGACCTCCCGCCAGTCCGGGGCATTGCCTACGCCCGCGACAGAGCCGCAGGGCGGCTTGATCTCCAATCTAACCAATCGTTTTCGGCGGCGCGAGGAGACACCACCAGATCCTCGCGCGCCAGCGATGCCCTCGACAACGCCTGCCCCCGCCAAGGGCAATGTACTTGGTACATTGACCTCCTTCTTCAAAAGAGAGCCTCAGCAAGCGCCTTCGTCGGACGATCCCATCGCCAGCAAGCACGCTCGGCCCGCCCAGCCAGGCGCGATTCCCCCCGCCAGCGGCACCTATTCGCACCCCGATGAGCAGAACTTTCCGACCAGCCCCAGCACACCCATCGGCGGCATACACCCCGGTAGCAGCACCGGTGGCTCCTCCAGCCACGGAGCGGGAACGCCTCCGGCCTGGTCGGATGAGGGGCGACGAGATACGAGAGATCATCACCCCTGACGCACCGAACTGGTACAATCATCTATTGCCAAATCACCCAAGAGGGAGGATTCGAGAGGGATGCCACCATTCAAAGTTGTGAGTGACTTCAGGCCGATGGGGGATCAACCCCAGGCTATCGAAGAATTGGTTCAGGGCGTGAATGACGGGCTCGGTCAGCAAACACTCCTCGGAGCCACCGGCACAGGCAAGAGCCTTGGCTACCACGAATCGATCTTCATCGTCGAGCACCGAGAAGGAACGCTGACCCCGCGCCTGGTGGAGATCGGGCCATTCATCGACGCGCTCATGGCAGCCGATGAGGCGCAACTTCGCCAGGAGGCCGACACCTCGATTCTGGACAGCAGCACCCAGAGCGTCCAATACTACGCTCAGTCCTTCCATCCACAGAGCGGCAACGTTCATCTCTACCCTATCTCTGCCTTCACGCGTCACGCCAAACCGGAGACGATGTACCGGGTGCAAACAGGGTGCGGGCGGAGCGCCATTCTCACCGGAGACCATAATCTGTGGGTTCTCCGCGATGGAAACCTGACGCTGATCGAGACGGCGGATGCCCGTACCACGGACTATTTGCCTTTGCCCCAGCAGCTCCTCGCGGGGCGCTCAATGGAGACGCTAGGCACGCTGGAGGGTCTGGCCGGTAAGCGACTCTTCGCCGATGCGCAAGAGGCCACCTTGCCGCTGGCCCCCCATCGGAGCGGTCCGCCGCTCATCGATACGCTCAATCGGGGACTCATCCCGAACGAGCCCGCCGCCCTTTCCACCCTCCTGAACGATCTCGGCATCACCTCAGATACTCCCTTGCCCGAGTTCTGGCCCCGCCTGCCGCTGGCCCTCATTGCCCATCTACTCCAGTGCTGGTACGACGATGTTGCCACCGTCGAGCCGAACGGGAGCATCGCCCTTGCTGATATCAGCGAGCCGCAGGCTTCCCACCTGGCCTATGCGCTGTTGAGCCTTGGCATCTGGTGTCAGATTCGTCGCTTCTGGGAGCTACCCTCGGGGGGAGAGCACACGGGCCGCTGGAGCTATCGCGTGGATCTGACAGGGGGCGCGGCCCTCTACCGATTCCGCGAGACCATCGGCTTCTCCGACCCCTCCAAGCGTCAGGCCCTGGAGGAGCAACTTCCCACCGCCGAGATGCTGGATTCGGAGCCCGTCCCGATTCGGGGCGATCAACTTAGGCTGCTGCGCCTGCAACTAGCCTTGCCTCTGGATGAGGTTGCCACGCAGTCGGGTGTGCCTGCCGTCACCATCGGACTCATCGAGAGCGGGCAGGTTGAACCCAAGCATGGCACCCTCTTCTCGCTGCTGCGCGTGCTCCAGCAGGCGGCGGACGCCCAGCATCCGGGCGAGACATGGTGGGCAGCCTGGCAAACGCTGAGCAACCTGAGCCAGTTGCGCTGGACCTCCGTGCTCGCCGCCGAGCCGGTCGCCTATCACGATCCATACGTTTATGATCTCTCGGTGCCCGGCGTCGAAACCTTCCTTGGTGGGATGGGCGGCTTTTTCGTGCATAACACCTTCACTATCGCCCATCTCATCGAGCAGGTCCAGCGTCCGACGCTGGTGATGGCGCATAACAAAACCCTCGCCGCACAGCTCTATTCGGAGTTCAAGGAGTTTTTCCCAAACAACTCAGTCGAATACTTCGTCTCTTACTACGATTACTACCAGCCGGAAGCCTATGTGCCGCAGCACGATCTCTTCATCGAAAAAGATTCTTCGATCAACGATGAGATCAATCGGCTGCGGCTGGCCGCGACCCAGGCGCTTTTCTCGCGCGAGGATGTGATTATCATCGCCTCGGTCTCGGCGATCTACGGTCTCGGCTCGCCGGAAGATTATGGGCGCGTCGTCATCAACCTGAAGCGGGGCGAGGTGCGCAAGCGGGACAAGATTCTGCGCCACCTCATCGACATCCACTACGAGCGCAACGACTACGATCTCAAACGTGGAACCTTCCGCGTGCGTGGGGATACGCTGGAGGTCATCCCCGCCTACGAGGAGGCGGTCTATCGGGTCGAGTTCTGGGGCGATGACATCGAGCGCATCACGGAGGTAGACTCGCTGACGGGCGAGATCATCCGCGAGCATGTCGCACTGGATATCTACCCGGCCAAGCACTTCATCACGCCGGAGGACAAGCTGCTCGACGCCATCGCCTCGATTGAGGCCGAGCTTCAGGAGCGGTTGGCCGAGCTGCGCGCCAACGAGAAGCTTTTGGAGGCGCAGCGGCTGGAGCAGCGCACGATGTATGACCTCGAGATGCTGCGCGAGATAGGCCACTGCTCCGGCGTGGAAAACTACTCGCGCCACCTCTCGCAGCGCCCGCCCGGCTCCACGCCCTGGACGCTTCTCGACTACTTCCCCGACAACTTTCTCATGGTGATCGACGAGAGCCACATGACGCTGCCGCAGGTACGCGGCATGTTCAACGGGGACCGCGCCCGCAAGGAGACGCTGGTCGAGTACGGCTTCCGCCTGCCCAGCGCGCTCGACAACCGCCCGCTCAAGTTCGACGAGTTCATGGAGCATATCCACCAGACCATCTATGTCTCGGCGACACCAAGCGTGTACGAGCGCGAGCACTCCGATAAGATCGTGCAGCAGGTCATCCGCCCCACGGGGGTGGTCGACCCTGTCATCATCCTGCGCCCCAGCAAGGGGCAGGTCGATGATCTGCTCGGTGAGATCAACAAGCGCATCAAGAAGGGAGAGCGCGTGCTGGTGACGACGCTCACCAAGCGTATGTCCGAGGATCTGGCCGACTATCTGGCCGATATGGGGGTCAAGGTGCATTACCTCCACTCGGAGATTCAGACCATCGAGCGCGTGGAGATTCTGCGCGAGTTGCGGCTGGGCATCTACGATGTGGTGGTCGGGATCAACCTGCTGCGCGAGGGGCTGGACCTGCCGGAAGTCTCGCTTGTGGCGATTCTGGACGCGGATAAGGAGGGCTTTTTGCGCTCCGACTCCGCGCTCATTCAGACCATAGGCCGTGCGGCGCGCCACGTCGAGGGAACCGTGATCATGTACGCGGACCGCATCACGGATTCCATGCAGCGTGCCCTTGACGAGACGGATCGCCGCCGTGCGGTGCAAGAAGCCCACAACAAGGCACATGGTATCGAGCCCTACAGCATCTCGAAGGCAGTCAAGGACCTCACCGACCGGGTGCGTGTGGCAGAGGCGAAGGAAGAATACCAGGCAAATAGCCTGGCGACTGCGCCACGCGATGAACTGGTGCGCATGATGGAGGAGCTGACCCAGCAGATGCGCACCGCCGCCCAGTCTCTGGAGTTCGAACGGGCGGCGCTCCTTCGTGACCAGATCAATGATCTGCGTGTGGTGCTGGAGGCAGACGATACGCGGCCCGAGTGGGAGAAGATTCGCGAGCAGCAGGTCAAGGAGTCACGGGGTCGTTCCCGCAAGGGCGTCAAGTACGAGACATAGGTCGGTGCTGTCGCCGCGCCTGCGCTAATCACCATCACGGCTTGAAGTAGTCCGGCATCATCATCTCATCCAGCAGCTCGCCCTGCTCGTCCAGCAGGGTAAGCTGCCGAGCCGCCACGAGGTTTTTTGGATAAATCGCCACAAAGCTTCCATTTTCCAGCGCTGCTGTGGTCATCTGCCCATCCCACCATAAAATCTCGACCTGGCTGCCCTCCGGGGCAAAGCCATACACCGATGACAAGCCTAGCTCCGCGCTGTTGGGGCCACGGCTTGCCACGAGGGCCTTGTCTATCTCCAGACCACAATCGCCAAAAGATGCCGTCGAATACCAGCCCCGGCGATCCTGCACCAGATGGGTGGACCCGAGGCAGCGTGTTCCCTCCTGTGTCGGATTCTTGTTCTGCCACTGGTAGGCGACCAATAGCCCGTTAGCGACCGGGCGCTGCTGCCCGATAACCACACTCTCCTCCAGAATATGAGGGCGGCCCAACAGACCGATACCATCATGCAGGGCCTCTTCCGGGTTACTGCTCCGAGTGTCCTCGCCGCAGCCAGTGAGGAGCAGCAGAAGAAGAAGCGCGCCAAAAATCGTGTAGGGTGGGCGATCCACATCGATCTTTTTCTTGAGCGTCGCCTGCACATTGATCTCCGTCAGAATCCCGAATCCCTCCTCCTGGAGCGCCTCGCGGATCGCAGCGGAAGTCTCATCAAAGTTGAACGGCGTTTTGACGGTGAAACCGTAGCGATGGGTTTGCAAGAAAGTTTCCTTTCCGTTTATACAAAGTCGAAGAGATCGATATAGGGCGTGCCGTGGGCCAGTGTCTGACCATTGGCGAGGCCAAGCAGCTTGCCGCGCACCTCGGCGGCGCTCTGGGCGGGGTCGGCGGCCCAGAGGAGCGCGGCCAGCCCGCTCGCCAGCGGCGCGGCGAAGGAGGTTCCTGCCCATGCCACGGTGCCGGTGATGTTCTCCGGGTCCTCGCCCTCGCCACGGATAGGCACGTGCGCATCCGTGAAGGGGCCAATCAGCAGGTGCTCCTGATCCAGTATCCCCTTGTCGTCACAGTCGCCCGCGTAGACCGCCACGCCCTGCATTGTTGCCCGGTTGGCATACCACGCCTCGTTGGAGCCATCGCAGCAGGCCGCTGTCACGTCCACCACCTCGTCATAGGCGGCGGGGAAGCGCACAGATTCGCGCCGCTCCTCCCCGGCGGAATCATTGCCTGCCGCCGCGATGAGCAACACGCCCTTGTCATGCAGTGCCAGGATGGCCTCGTGCAAGGCGCAGTCCAGGCGATCATGGCGACCCTGCGCGCGCTTCTGCCCCGGCCAGCGACCATTGAAGAGCTGGAAGAAGGCATAGGGCAGCCGATGGTGGTCCGGAATGTTCACGATGAGACTCATGTTCACGATCACGCGCTCGCCCGGCTGAACGCTGCTGGCAATCTGCGCCAGGGCCTCGACCAGGCGATAGGCATCACCCGCGCCATACTCATCTAGCACGCGCACGGACTCCATCGTTGCCACACATTCCTTCTCGACAATCGCGAGCCCCTGCGTCTTCTCCGAAATCTCCGGCAGGAGACTCTCGTGCACGCAGACGCGCTTGGCTCCAATGACTTCCCCCGCGAGATAGGCACCGAAGAGCCCGTGATCCGGCATGGGGAAGGGATCGGGGTCGCGGCTGGCGAAATAGTCCCTCGTGCGGAAGGGCTCGCCGCGCGCCGAATCGTTCAGCAGGCGGTAGAGCGGAAGGTCCAGCCGCGCCGTCTCACTGCGGTCAGGGTTCCAACTATCCAGGAAGATCATCCGCACCGGGGCGGCACCCGTTGCCGCGTGGCGCAGTGGTTGGAGCAGAGATTTCCGAAGGGGGAGCGGAGCATCGCCCAACCCTTTCTGGAGTGGCAACGGTCGCGTGCCAGGTCCCGCGCCGGAGCCGCCGCCGCCCCCTGGTCCGCCGCTCACCGCCCCGGTGAGCCAGTTGGGCTGCCAGCGCACCTCCGCCCCCTGAGCGCGCAGCTTTTGATCCATCTGGTAAAACATCTCGTACGCCTCCGCGGTGCCACGCGCATTCAATCCTTTGGCGGGTATGACCTGGCGCGGCGCGCCTGTATCAGCCCGCTCGATGAGGGGCATCTCCAGGCTCCGCCCGCCCCCCTCCAGGTAGCCACCGTGCTCGCGGACGAGCGAATCAAGCAGCGTGATGCGATCATCGTCCAGATCGCGCGTCCCCGTGGCATCCACGAGGAAAATCATCTCGTCGGGCAGAAAAGGGGGCAGCGAGGTCGAGAAAAACGACTTTTCAGGGTCCATAGGTATCTCCTCTAGCGTAGCAGGGGGCCATCATCACCGATCAATTGGAGCGCACCCCAGTAGAAAGGGTGCGCAAGGCGACCCTCAGCGGAGGCGAGCCACGCCTGTTGGACGGAGCGCAGGGCGGCCACTTTCGGCACGGAAGCCATCAAGGTTTCATAGAAATGACGCATCAACTGCAAGGCGCTCTCATCCTCCAGCTGCCAGAGCGCGACGAGCAGGGACTGAGCGCCCGCCGCGAGGAAGCCGCGCCATAGGCCCACGGGATCATCACCAGCGCGCACCTGCACCTGGCCGGTATCGCAGGCGCTGAGTGTGACCAGGGAGGCGCGCAGCGAGAGCAGGAAGAGGTCCGCCGCATTGAGCAAGCCGTCCTCCAGGTGGATATGGGAAAAATGGGGGGCATCGGGGCGGTGCTCGCCATGCGCGGCGATGTGCAGGATGTTCGCGCCGCGCATGAGCTCCAACAGGGCGGCGCGGGTGGCGGTTTTCCCTTCCAGGAGGGTGGCTCCGCCTAGAATCTCGGCCACCATGCGCCCCTCGGCGAGGGCCTGCTGGAGTTGCCCATCCCAGCTGTGGCTGACGACGACTGTCTGCCCCGTGCTGCCTGGCTGGGGGGCTCGTCCCTCGCGCTGCACGAGGCGCGCGGTGGGAACGATGCGACTCTCGCAGCGCTCGAGCAGGTAGCGATTCTCGGAGCGGAGGAGGTGAAAGGGAAGCTGATGGAGGAGCCCATGCGGGACCAGAATCAGCTTGTCGTGACGTAGGAGAGGACGCAGCGGGGCGAGTAGCACACTGTCGAGCTTTTCGAGCACGCGATGCAGTTGAATCGTGAGGGGGGCCATCCAC
>JACCSL010000952.1 GCA_013812995.1 Ardenticatenales bacterium
AAAGGCCCACATAGCCTACGGTGGTAATTAAGGTCGGCAGATCGAATCCATGCATAAACGTTAGCTCCAGGCAACCTCCGGCTTCGAGCCGGGGATGGAATAGAGCGGCAAGGTTAAGCCCTAATAGAACAAAACCTCACCACTCCGAAAAGGGTCACGAGCAGGACATGTTACACTAAATTATCGCACCTGAACACAGATGCCCTTGCGCCAGTGCCTCGGAGACACCAGGCGAACATTCACTGATTTGGACAACCCGACCAGTTTAACGTGAGCTCCATAGCTCTTCATGCCCTGGACTTGATACACTTGTCCTGCGTAGCGTACCAAGTCCCCCGGCTGATACGGATAGCGTTGGCGGCGGATGCTGACGCGCCCCTTGGTAACCTTCGGCCCCCGATAGCGGCGCAGGTTCTCCCCGCTGAGGTTGCGATTGCGCGTGCGTCGCCCATTGTTGAGGAGTTGCGCCTTGACGACCTCGCCCGTGCGGGTGTCAATATACTTCGCATCATAGAAGGTCTGAAGTGCTCGACGGTTGCGCCGCACCTGTTCCAAGAGGAGGGGTTTGGCACGTCGTTGGGTGCTGCCCCTGGCAATCACGAACGCATCATGGGCGTGCGACTTGGCTAGACCCAATTCAATGCGTCGGCCCTTGGTCAGATAGCCGTAGGTGGCTTCGGCTCCCACCGCCTCCACCAGTCGCCAGCGCACCATACTCATAAAGGTCTCAGGGCGGAACGAGGCAAGACGCGGCTCCCACCCCCATAGGAAACCGCCAGGGTGGTGATTTTCGGGGGTGTGCGCGTGCAGAGGGTAATCAGGTTGGCCGGGCGGTCGCTGCCATCCCCACGCCAATACCCCAGGTGATGCACCTGAAGCACCTTCTGCTTGGCCCGGTTCGAGCAATTGGCATTCTGGCAGGTATGCCCGTCGCGATGCAGGATGTACTCGCGCAGATTCCAGAAGCCTGCCTGCTCCCCCTGCTGATACGTCTCCCCCGCAATGTCCGGGTTCTTGAGGCGCTGAATGTCGAAGCTCGCCACTTCAATGACGATATGCGTGACGGGCAACACGGCGCACAGACGGTCGATCAGCCGCAGATGGCTGTCGAGCTTGTGCTGAATGGAGGGGGCCAACCAGCCCTCAGCCTGGCGGCGATTGTTGAAACGCGGCTTGCGGTAGCGGGTGTGGCGGCGACGCCCACCCCGATACATCGCCCTCTCGGCGAGGCGCGCCGACATGCCCGCCAGCAGCCTCAGTTCACCCCCCACCACTTCTTCCTTCTCCGTCACAGCGGAAAAACCGACGGTGGCGTACCCAGCATCTATGCCCAGCGTGATCGGCTGGGTGTAGCCGCGCGTGCCGTACAAGAGCTGGATGCCGAAGGGGGTGCGGCTCACAATCCGTGCCTTGCCTGCCTTGAGCAGTAAGCGTGCCTTACGCGGGGTGGTCGGCATCAAGGGCCGTCCGTGTTGGCTCACGACACAGACTTTCATCGTCTTCTCCTGATGGTTGGTAATGCGGGCTAGCTCTAGCCTGCCGCCCTGACGGGCGTGGTCCACTTCGCCAATGTTATGCGATGGTTTCGCTTAAAGCGCCTACTGTTGGGTTACGCGCTGCACGTCGCCTACCCTCAGCGATGTTTAACAACGCGCCGTAGTGGTCGGAGCGTGTGGAGTACCCCGACGTACCTATCTCATTCACCGCTAACGTAGCCCCGTCACACCGTAGTGTGGTGGCTGAGGTCCTAATCAACCGGGCTTGCCGGAGCAAGCCCCCGAGTTCCCGTCAAGGCACCCTGCGGGTGTACTCGGGGGTTGTTGACGAGTTTCTACTTTCGAGACAGTTGTAGAGGTTGGATGAGCACCAAAAAGGCTTTGGTGTCAGGAGGGTAGTGTATTCATTTTCCTCTGAAAACGAAACCAACCCCTCCAACTGTCACCTGATAGAATAGCGGTTACTCGCTCTCCTGGGGCGGAGCCTCCGCATAGCCCGCCTCGTGGAGAGCCTGCTCAAGTGCCTCCGTCAGCAGTCGCGTCATCGGCTCGGAGTGCGTCTGGACGCCCGTAAAGAGCCGATCCTTGATATCGCTCCCCTCGTCAAAGCCAACGAGGTCCAGCGCGGAGAGCGATGCCTGGTACTGCGGGGTGTCGATGACGACGAACCATTCATTGGTGACACTCCGCACGCGCTCAAGCGCGTGCGGCTTCTTGCGCCCCCCCTGCGTCCGCGCGCTGCCCAGACCCTGTGGCGTAGCCACCTCCAAGCAGCCGTATCAAGCGAGGGAGAATGCGGGTAGTGCCGACCCGCTCCGGCGGTCCTGCCAGACAGCAAATTGCTGCCAGGCGATGGGATTGACCGCCGGAACACCTGACCCTTTCGGGTGCAGGCTTTCGGACAAGGTTCTAAACGCCCGTTGGAAAAAGCGGAAGCCAATGTTGAGCGCGGCATTGTGGTCTGCATTCCCTTGCTTGAGGCAGCAGGAGCACAGGTAGAGTGGCCCGCCAGGGCGGTAATCGAGTGGAGTCTCACCAGCGGCGTAGCGTGCCACAGGCGAGTGACCGCAGCCCGAACAGTCGCGACTGGTGTTTCTAGGGCTGACGCGGCTGGTGAGAATTCCTTGTTCCCACGCTTTGTAGCGGGCGAACTTCACGATCTTGCCCTTGAGCCAGTAGGCGCGTTTTTCGTTGCCTCGCTTGCTGTAGCGCCCCTGTTGCGGCTTGAGATTATCCAAGTGCTCAAAGACGAGAATCGCAGCCCCGTGTGCCTGGGCAAACTCGACGATGCGACGGCTGACCCGATGCGCCTCAGATTCGTCTATGGCCCGAATTTTCTGCCACAGCTTGACATTGTCCGTCTCTCCCGCCATGAGGATCCCGCTCTGGCGGCGCTTGCGAGCCACCTTGCCTAACAGCCTTCTCCTGCGAGCGTGAAGTGCCTTGCCGCCGCGTATGAAGCGCGTGGCGACTTCCGTCCCGTCGGCTTGCAAGATGGTACAAACGGCCAAAGCATCCCCCAGGTTCAAATCAACGGCACAGATCCGCACCTGGGGATTTTGCGCGACCTGCACCAGCGTTTTGGGCGGGGTGGGAATGGTTTTGCATAGAGGTGTGTGCAGGCACAACCGACCCCGCCGACGCACGATACTCGGACTCCCTGCCGCCCACTCGTCGGGTAACGCCTCACCCAAGAGGCGCAGTTTGACCCACTGCCAACTCGTACCGCTATAGAGGCGCACCGTGATACTGTGCTCATCGCGCGCTTTGAACATCCCCTGGTAGAAGGGCAGGTTGAAGTGGAACACGCGCGGCGGGACTGGGGGGCGGTGGTGGAAGCGTTTGCCCTTGGCCTCGAACGTTGCCCTCTCTTTCTGCCAACGTTGGTAGCGGCTATGGAAGGATTGGAACGCACCGCGCGCGGCATTGATGGCCGCCCGCCGTAGCATGGCGGGAATATCGGCCCGAATCGTTTCATCCAGAGGCCAGAGGGGATCAGGGTTGGCGTGCGTGCAGTGGGTGAGGCGTTCAGCCTGCGTGAGCGCCTCCTGTTGGTTGAGATCAAGCAGCCCCGGATGGGCCTCGTACAGCGCGAAGTAGAAGGCTACGATCTGGTTATAGAGCGTCGTGGTGGCCTCATACCACTCGGCCAAGCCCGGTCGCATTTCGATAGCGGTACGATGGGTTTTTATCGTCTGGGCCATCCGCTGACCTCATTTCCTGGCGTTGGTGGTTGCTACCGTTCAGCAGTCGATTGAAACCAAACTCTGCTGGAATGCCACCCGACCCTGCTTCCGATATACTCATCTCCAGCGAACATCTCTCAGGCGATACGTATCATATCAGGTGTTTTGCGTATTGTCAATACCTAATATATTCATTCTAGATACACTTCGCTCCAGTAAAAGGGAGGCATCAGACGGATGGCAGGCAATAGGCGGCTTACCGTGAACTTTAACCTGTTTAACTTGCGGCAGCAGCTAGAGATGCACCAGCATCGGCGCATTCCTTGGTCCGAGGTTGCGGCAACAACAGGGCTTAACCAACGAGGGCTTGAGCGTATGGCGCGGAACGAACCTACCCGCATCTCTCTCATCAACCTTGAGGCACTTCTTAACTTCTTTCGAGATGCGGGTATGCCTATTGGCATAGAGCAACTGCTACTTGTATCGGAATCCGATCCTAACCATTTGGTTACTGACGACAAAAGCGGGACTGACCTATGAAGGGACACAGGCTAGTAGTGCGTCAAGCCTAGTTTGATGGCTTGGCCGCGAGCCTGGCGACTGGAAGCCTGGCGGCTGGGCGTCCGCCTACGCGGATGCACTACAGATACCATCATGTCAGCCTTGACAGACTACTAGCAACCGGCGGGGCGTATACCTTCTCCATCATTGCCAGATTCGATGGTACCCGCCCCTTCCGCTACTCTCAAGGAATGGCTAAAGCCCACGACAAGCCCGCCTATCTCCCCGCGCTTCAAGCGCGGGAGCTTGCGGCGGGCTGATTTCGGTCAGAGGGGTCTAGCTCGACGTAATGCAGCCGCTCGTGGGAGAGGGTGGGGGCCACATCAGGAACGCCGAAGACATAGACGCGGTGCTGCGCCCTCGCCATCTGAAGGTAGCGTCCGGCTACGCTGGGAGTGAAGCGACTCAACCGCTGAAAGCCGACATAGATGGCACCGCTGCACACATTCTGCTCCAGGGCCTGCTTTTCCATCTCATAAGACATCGTTGCAAGCGAGGAAACGGTGGTTTCGAATTCCAGCCCCAGCTCCTCAAAGAGATCACTCGCCATGACCCCTTTCTCGAACTCGGCGAGGCGCTGGCTGGGGGCGTTGCTGATAAGCTCGAACAGGGAGAGGGTTCTCAAAGTGGTCATCACATCTTCCTCGGGGTGGGACTATCAGTCCAGCCCACTAACCTAACAAGTTTCGTGCCATAGGCCCTTTTGGCTAGTGGATTTTTCAAATGATGGCGCAAAAGTTGCAGCAGATGAAATTTTAGAGGCTCAGTGCCAGAGTTGCGACGGGGGAGCCATGCAAATACTCATAGTGGATGACCATACCGATTGCCGGGCGATGCTACAAGAGCTCCTCACCTACATCGGGCATGAGGTGGTGGAGGCCGTCGATGGAAAAAATGCGTGGAACGTGTTGCAGGTGTCCCCGATTCCGCTCCTCATCACCGATTGGATGATGCCGGAGATGGATGGAACCGAGTTGATTCGACAAATTCGACGCGCCAACCTGCCGCGTTACACTTATATCATCCTACTCACGGGGCGAAACCATCAGGGGGATGTCATCAAGGGGTTGCAGGCAGGGGCAGACGATTACATCACCAAGCCCTTCGACCTGGAAGAGTTGCGGGCGCGGGTGGCCATTGGGGAGCGAATTATAGGGCTGGAGGCGGACCTTCGCCGGGCGCTGGACAAACTTCGTGTGCTCGCCACCCATGATAGCCTCACGGGGCTGCTCAACCGTCAGGCCATCATGAAAGAGGCCAAGATTGAACTCCGACGCACGCGGCGACTCAACAAAATGATGAGTCTGGTCATGCTCGATATTGACCACTTCAAGCAGGTCAACGATACCTACGGGCATCGGGTTGGGGACGAGGTTCTACAGCTGGTCTCCAAGACGATCATGCATTCCGTGCGGACCTATGACCGGGTAGGGCGCTGGGGCGGGGAAGAGTTTCTTCTCTTGCTGCCTGAAACCCCCCTGGCGGAGGCCGCAGAGATTGCGGAGCGCGTGCGCCGGGATGTGGCCGCCACGCCCTTGCCTGTGCCGGGCGGGAGCACGATCTCGCTCCAGGTGAGTCTGGGCGTGGTGGAGGCCGATTCCAGCGCCCCCCTCGCGCTCAGTGCGCTGCTGGAGCAGGCCGATCAGGCGCTCTACCATGCCAAGAACGCGGGGCGCAACCGGGTCATCACGGCCCCCTTGACCTGGCCTGCTACCAGCGAAGCAGCGCCGCCTCCATTGTTAGACCAGGGCCAAACGCCATGATGATGCCATGCTCGCCCGGCTGCGGGGAGCGGGTTTGCTGGATGTTGTCCAGGACAAAGAGGATGGTGGGGCTGGACATATTGCCGCACTCGCGCAGCACCGTGTAGCTGGGCTCCATCGCCTCGTCGTCGAGGTCCAGGCTCTCCTGAAGATGGTCCAGGATGCGGGAGCCACCAGGATGAATTCCCCAGTGGCTGATCGCGTTGGGCGTCAGGCCATTGCGGGTGAGGAGCGGCTCCAACAGGCTCGCGATGTTGGCCCCCAGAACGTTCGGAACGTAGGAACTCATGTACATCCGAAAACCCTCATCCGTCACCCGGAAGCTCATTTCCTCGAAGGTCTGGTAATCGCAGCGCGTCTCGTTGTCGATGATCTGGGGGCGCAGCCCTGAGCGTTCGCTATCCTCCGGGTGGCTGCTAACGACGATGGCCGCCGCCCCATCTGCGAAGAGAGCAGTTGAGATGATCGTTTCCCGGCTGGGATCGTGCTGCATGTGGATAGAGCCCACCTCGACACAGAGCACGAGCGCCCGGCTGCCTGGCCGCGCCAGCACCGAGGTCAGCGCGCGGTTCAACCCCGGAAACGCCCCATAGCATCCCATCGACCCGATGACGGTGCGGCGCAGGTTGGGGCGCATCCCCAGCGCGCCTGCCAGCCGCAGGTCCAGCCCCGGCGTGTCCAGTCCGGTGCAGGACACCACGATGAAATCATCGATGGCCTCGACGCCCAGCCCCGCTTGCTCCAGCGCCTGCTCCACGGCCCTTCGTCCCAGCGGCACTGCCTGCTCGATGTAAAATTCGTTGCGCTGCGCGGTGCTACGTGGCTGCGCCCAGTACGCTGCCATATCCTCGATGACGAGGTGCCGATGGTCGATCTGCGCGCTCTGGAAAACCACACGGGTAAGGCGGGAATCCAACTCTGGGAAGAGCTGGCAG
>JACCSL010000959.1 GCA_013812995.1 Ardenticatenales bacterium
CTCTACTGCTGCCAGCAGGATGGTATGGTGGGGTTGGGCTGTGGAGCCCGCTCGTACACCACGACGCTGCACTACTCCAGCGATTACGCGGTTGGGCCACGCCATGTCAACCAAATTCTGAGAGCCTTTGTCGAGCGCCCAGATAGCGCGTCCACCACCGCCAGCTACGGATTCCGATTGGACGACGAAGAGTGCCGCCGCCGCTATGTGCTGCTCTCCTTACTTTTCCACGAGGGGCTCTCTCTTACCGCCTACCAACAGACCTTTGGCAGCGATCTGTTTGATGATCTGCCTGAGTTGGCTGAGCTTTTGCCGCCTAGCCTCGCCACCTGCGCGGAAGGTCATTTGAGACTGACACCTACTGGCATCGAACGCTCTGACACAATTGGCCCCTGGCTCTTCTCCTCCAAGGTACGTGGGGGAATGGAATCATTCGCACTCCAATGAAACTACAACTGCTCTATCGTGGTCCTCTGAGCAGTTGTAACTATGGCTGCCAGTACTGCCCCTTTGCCAAGCACAAAGAAAGCAGGGCAGAGTTGCTCAAAGATCGGCGCGCACTGGAGCGCTTTGTCAGATGGATAGGGGAACGACCAGCGTCTGACCAGTTCTCCGTGCTTTTTACCCCCTGGGGTGAGGCGCTGATCCGGCCCTGGTATCAGGAGGCGATCATCACGCTGACCAACCTGCCGCAGGTACAAAAGGTCGCTATTCAGACCAACCTCTCCTGTGGGCTAGGGTGGGTCGAGCAATGCAGCAAGCCGCACCTTGCGCTATGGGCGACCTTTCACCCTGAATGGGTACAGCGTAAGGCGTTCGTCGCCAAGTGCCTGGAGCTGGACCAACGCGGGGTAAGGTTCAGTGTCGGGGTCGTCGGCTTTCCGCGCTTCCGCGCCGAGATCGACGCACTGCGTCAGGCGCTGCCTTCCCATGTTTATCTGTGGATTAACGCCGTCAAGCCAGAGCTACCTACGATGAGCGAGGAGGAGTTGGCATTCTTCGCGACCATCGACCCGCTCTTTCGGTACAACACCCATCACTATGACAGTTATGGGTTGCCATGTGGGGCTGGCTTCACCGTGGTTTCCGTCGCGGGGGACGGTACCGTGCGGCGCTGCCACTTTATCCCAGAGGCCATTGGCAATCTGTACGACCCTGAGTTCAAGCAATGTCTTCGTGCACGTCCTTGCTCCAGCCAACACTGTCATTGCCACATTGGCTATGTGCACTTGGCCTCGCTCAAACTCAATGAAATATTCGGCCCAGGCATCCTGGAGCGGATTCCCTATCACCTCTCTCCCTATGACCAGCTTTTAGGGTAGAGTGGCAATCATCTCCCAGCCGTTTTTCAGACCTGCGCCTCGCCTTGATCCAATGCACTACTTGTGATATGGCGCAGAACGCGATTCCTGCCCTCCGTTTTGGCACGATACAGGGCGGCATCTGCCTGTGCCAGCAGGGTGGCCAGGTCGGCCTCCCTCCCCCGTGCCTCGGCCACGCCCAGGCTGATTGTGACCGGAATGGTGGCCTCCTCTATCACCACCGGACGTTCGGCCACCAACGCTCTCATCCGCTCCGCGACTTCGGCGGCAGTGGCAAGCGTGGTGGTAGGCAGCAGCACGGCAAACTCCTCTCCTCCCAGCCGTCCCAGGAGATCCGCTTGGCGCACGATGCCCTGGCACTGCGCCGCCACGCTCTGAAGCACCTGGTCGCCTGCCGCGTGCCCAAAGGTGTCATTGATGCGTTTGAAATGGTCAATGTCGAGCATCACCACCGCGACCGGGGCTTCCAGGCGACGGGCGCGTTCGATCTCGCGCTCCCCCAACAAGAAGAACCCGCGTCGGTTGTAGAGGCTCGTGAGGCTGTCGGTGATGGCTAGGTGCTGGACCTGGGCAAAGAGTTGGACGTTGGCGATGGCCGCGCCTGCCTGGTTGGCGACTGCCGTGAGGAGTGCTAGGTCTGTGCTCCCAAACACGGGCTGCTTCGGGCGATTGATGGCGGTGATAGTCCCAAGAACTTGCGCGCGGTGGCGGAGCGGCACCACCATGATCGCACCACACGCTGTCGCGGCCCGCCGCTGTTGCACCAGCAGACTCTCCCGCGCGTCTGGCTCCGTCTGCGCCGAGAGGACGGGCTGCGCGGTTCGTAGCACCCAGCCCGTCAAGCCCTGTACCGTTTCTTCGTAGGAAATTGCCACGACCTGGCTGGCTCCCGGTCCGCCTGCCGCGCGGTGCGTGATTTGCTGCGCGCTCTGATCCAGGATCAAGATCGTCACGCGGTCGGCCTGCAATGCCGCTGCCGCGCTATCGACCACCTGCTGGAGCGCCGTAGCCAAGTTGTCCAGGGCCGTGATGGCCCGTGCGACCTCGTAAAGGGCCTCGGTGCGCCGAACCTGGTGTTGCAGGTGCCCCAGGGCCTCGCGCAGCTGAATCTCGGCGATCAGGGCGGCAGCGAGGTCCTCCAAAGTGCCCAGCTCCTCGGCAGTCCAGACGCGCGGTTGGTTGCTAATGGCGCAGAACGCTCCCAGAACATGTCCTGCCGCGCTCACCAGCGGCACCCCGACGTACGCAATCACATTCAAGTCTGTAATCGCTAGGTTGTCACGCACCAGGGGATACTTCCGCGCATCTGAGATAACGAGCGGGGTTCCCCGCTCGACCACGTACTGGCAAAAGGAGTGGGAGAGGGGCGTTTCGCGCAGGGAGGCCCACGGCTCACCCAAGCCGACAGCGCTCTTGAAAAACTGGCGCTCTGGCGTGACGAGCGAGATCAAGGCCACCGGCGTAGGCAACAGCTTGGTCGCGAGCCGGGTGAAACGGTCAAAACTCTCCTCGGGCAAGGTATCGAGCAGCCCTGTCTCGTCCAGAGCTTGCAGCCGGGCCGGGTTGTGGAGGGCCTCATACAGAGTATTGGTCATTAGGATCACGCTTTCGTACAAGGGTAGCTTTCAAGCTGATAGCCCCTCGCTTTCTACGGTGACGGATCGCAGGAGGCGGGCACATCTGTCACGTCGCCGCTTGGCGGAGTGAGCACACAGCGGGACACTTCAGGCATTGCCATTATAGCTATAGTGCTGCCAATTCCCACAATGCGATAGCCATGTTGCAGGCGTCGCTTGACCAGCGACCGGATCAGCGGCTACGCCGCCTCCAACGTGTCAAAGGGCGCTACCTGAAGGCGCTGGCTGCCGCCCTTGCGCCCCCAGGTGCGGATGGATCAAAGTCAACGGCTCTACACGCGCTTGAGCGTGGCGGAGGTGCGGCGGCAGTACGCAGAGCCGTGCTAGCCTTTCCCTCCTTTGGTGGAGTGGCACACCTTTTGCTCTCGAAGGATCCTTCAGGTCGAACACACCGCGTTCGGCCTTCCAACCTTTCTGAAGGAGGAAAGCTATGCATCGTAAGCGAATCAGTCTTCTATTTGCGCTGTGCCTGACCTGGCTGGTTATCAGTGCCTGCGCATCGGCCACCCCTGCGCCGGGGAACCCAGAAGTGCCAGGGCAGGAGCGCCAGGGCACACCGGGCACCGAGGGGGCTCCCGGGCAGGAAATGCAGACGCCGGAGAGCACCGTCGCCCCGGCAGAGTTGGCCGAATTCACCCTCACGATGCCTGGGACGCTTACGGCTGGCCCGCTCACCTTTGAGGTCACGAATGCAGGGACGATGGCGCACAACTTTGAGGTGGAGGGCAATGGCATCGAGGAGGCGTTCGAGAGCAACCTGATGCCAGGGGAAACCAGGACCATGCAGCTTGACCTCGCGGCGGGCACCTACGAGGTGTATTGTCCCATTGGGGACCATGCTGACCGGGGGATGCGCGTCGAGCTCACCATCACCGAGTAGCCAAGTTCCGTCATGGGGAGGGGAGCGACGCCCCTGGGGATGCGGTACGGGCGTCGCTCCTGAGCGAGCATGGCGCGGCGCGGGCAGTAGGAGCACTAACCAGTCTGGGGCTCAGAAGCCTGGCACGACCTGCACCTCGTACTCGCGCTCCTTCCCGCTCCCCCTCGTCCAGTGCCTGGAAGACGAAGTGGAGCGGCGCGTGCTGGGCAGGGGTAACGGGGCATCGCGGCCCCCGTGGGT
>JACCSL010000104.1 GCA_013812995.1 Ardenticatenales bacterium
GTCGAGCATCCCGCGATAGTGGCGGACGAGCAGGGCCATGTTGGGGTGAGCTGGCTGGAGGCCGTCAGCCACGAGGAGAGCACGCTCTGGTACGCGCACTCGTACGATGGCGGCGCGAGCTTTGCGCCCGGCATGCGCGTGAACAAGGCCAGCCACGTCGAAACAGCAATGGTAAGCCTGACCGCTGACGAGGCGGGGAATCCCATCATTGCCTGGCTCCAGGGGGGCGCGGTGCGCCTGGCCCGCTCCGAGAATCGCGGTCTCACCTTCCCCCTCAACGAGGTGGTGGATGCGGAGGTGTGTGACTGCTGCCAGCCGCAGCCGCTCGTGGTAGGAGAGAAGATTTTCGTGGCGTATCGCAACCTGGAAAAGAGCAGCGAAGGGGATAAGCGCATCATCTATGTCGCGCGCTCGCTGGACGACGGCGCGAGCTTCGAGAAGCCCGTGCCGGTCAGCGATGCGGCCTGGTATTTCAATGCCTGCCCTATCTCCGGCCCGGCGATGATATCAGACGGGACGCGCCTGTATGTGAGCTGGATGGATGGGCGGCACGACGAGACGGGCGATCTCAGCCGGGCGGATGTCTGGTTGGCAATCTCAGAGGATGGGGGACAGAGCTTTTCCGCGAATGTGCGAGTAAATCCGGTCGAGGGGGATTATCACAACCTCCCCTCGTTGGCGCTGGGGCCGGGTGGGCGGCTACACATCGCGTGGGAGGCGCGCGAAGCGGCACGCCAGGTGATTTACTACGCCTTTTCCGACGATGGCGGGCAGCGCTTCTCGACGCCGCGCATGGTCACGAGCAGTGAGGGTGCCACGCAGCGCGGGCCAAGCAACGCCTCGCTTGCCCTGGACGGAACGGGGCGTATCTATGTGGCGTGGGTGGATGGGCATGGAGCGTATGTGGCGGTGTGGGAAGAATAACGGAAAGGCACCAAGTAGGTCCCTAAAAGGGGAAAGGCAAAGGGCAAAAGGCAAAAGGCAAAAGTAACGACCAGGAAGGACAGGCGATGAAGCATTACAGACACTTCGAAGACGCGGCGACGGTCCATGCGCTGGTGGAAGAGATTCAGGGGCGGCATGGCTGCTCCTATGAGCAGCTCGCGGAACGACTCATTGTTCAGCTCCGCGATTATTTCGATGGCTCGCACTACGCGGGCGGGCAACCGTCGCGCTTCCAGAATGTGGGCAGTGGGCAGGTGCGGCAGCGCTATCTGGTGGCGCTCTCGGGCGGCATTGATTCCACCGTGGTCACCTACCTCGCGGTGCGGGCGGTGGGGCGGGAGTCCGTGCTACCCATCACGATGCCCGCGCGCCCCGACGACGAGAGCGTGGGACTGGCCGCGCTTGTACGCTACGATCTGGGCTTCTCGGAGCCTGGCGCGCCCTACATCATCGACATTGAACCAATTGTCCAGCAGCACATGCACGCCATGAGCACGCTGTCGGAGCCGCAGCTTCACCTGGGCAGGGAGCACGCTAGCCAGGCGCTGGAGCAGAAGATGCGGAGCGGCAACTTTGGCTCGCGCGTGCGCGTGGCGGTGCTCTCCGATCTCCAACGCGCCATTCGAGGACGTATCCTGGGTACGGTCAATCGCACGGAGTATTGCCAGGGGTATGGCACCAAGTTTGGCACGCCGATCTCGTACGACTTCGGGGTGCTCAACGAGTTATACAAGGTGGATATCAACGAGCTGGCACGGGTGCTGGCCGTGCCGGAGGCAGTGCGTGACGCGCTGCCCTCCACGGGCTATTTCGCAGGGCAGACGCACGAGGGGGAGCTGGGTGCGAGCATTGAGGAGCAGGACATCTTTGCCTACCTGCTCTTCGAGAAAAACATGGCCCCCGAGGAAATTGCCGCGACCTACGGGGCCAGCGCAGAATTTGCCAGAGTCATCCAATACCGCTTTGATGTTTCAGAGCACAAGCGGCTGCTGAACGGACTCCAGCCGCAGGTCCGCCTCGCGTCTACCCCTTTGAGACTCTGAGAGGAACCATGCAATTTACCCAACGCGGCTACCGTGGCCCCGACGATCTCGCGCGCATCAGTGAGCTGGTACGCGCCTACCCCCAGGACAACCCGCATGTGGTCGATCTACCCTATCGGCTGGCTTCCTGGTCCCTGGATACGCCGGAGAATACGGCGCTGTGGGAAGACGAGTCCGGCCAACTGATGGGTTTCGCCATCGTGCAGAAACCGTGGTTCTCGCTGGATTACCTCGTTCACCCGGCGGCGCGCCCGCTGGGGCTGGAGCTGGAAATCCTGGCCTGGGGCAAGGCGCACGGCCAGGCCATCGCCGACGAGCAGGGCCGGAAGTATCCGCTGTACATCGGGGTGCGCGAGGATCGCCCGGAGCGAGCCGCCATGCTGGAGGCAGAGGGGTTTCAGCGCGATGACTGGGGCTATGTTCACCTAGCCTGCTCGCTCGTAGAGCCTCTTCCCGAACCCACCGTCCCCGAGGGTTATGGGTTGCGGGTGCTTGAGGGCGCGGGTGAGGTGGAGGGCTATGTGGCACTACATCGCGCCTCCTTCGGCACCAACAACATGACCATCGAGTGGCGCCAGCGTCTGTTGCAACTGGCAGACTATCAGCCGGAGCTGGATGTGGTCGCGGTAGCCCCGGATGGGCAGTTGGTCGCCTTCTGCGTGGGCTGGCTTCACCCGGATGGCACCCAGGCACAGGTGGAGCCACTGGGGGTTCACCCGGACTTTCAGACGCTGGGGTTGGGACGCGCGGTTTTGCTGGAGGGGCTGCGGCGGATGCAGGAGCACGGGGCAAAAAGCGCGCTCGTGAACACCTCGAACGGCAATGACCCCGCCCGTCACCTCTACGAATCGGTGGGCTTCAAACCCCACTTCGAGACGGTTGCCTACGGGCAGTTTTTCACCCCTTGACGGAGAAACAATTGATGACCTCTTCTCTCATCCCGCGCGGCTTCCAGCTCGCGGGGCTCATGAATATTCTGGGCATTCCCTTCTTCTCGCTGGGGTTCACGAACCGCTACCTGACCGAGCTGTATCCCGAGGTGTTCTCTACGTTTGGGCTGATCGTGATTATCCTCTGGGGGTTGGCCTACATCGCCGTGGCGCAGAGCTACCTACAGGTTCGCACCCTGATCGCGGTTTTCGCCATCGAGAAGCTCGTCTATGTGATCTCCTGGGTGTTCTGGCTGATGGCGCACGGGGCCGAGCTCCCGACCATCATGGCAAACTCCCCGATCACCGGCATGTTTTATGTCATCTATGGTCTCAACGATCTGCTCTTTGGGCTCTTCTTCGCGTGGGTCGCGTGGCGACAGCGATGACCTTAACCCTGGCTTATGGCGCGGACCCGTTTCAATTTGGGGAACTACGGTTACCCGCAGGTGCTGGGCCGCATCCCGTGGTAATCGTGATTCACGGGGGCTTCTGGCGGGCGCGGTACGACCTGACGCACATCCGCCCGCTCTGCGAGGCGCTCACGGCAGCGGGCGTGGCAACGTGGAGCATCGAGTATCGCCGCATTGGCAATCCGGGCGGCGGCTGGCCGGGAACCTTGCTGGACGTAGCGCAGGCCGCCAGCCACCTGCGTACGCTTGCCCTTGACTATCCGCTCGACCTGGCGCGCGTGGTGGCGATGGGCCACTCGGCGGGCGGGCACCTGGCGCTCTGGCTCGCGGGGGCCGCGCGTGTCCCGGCGGGCGACCCGCTGCATGTCGTAGAGCCTTTGCCGATACACGCTGCTATCTCGCTGGCGGGGGTCGCGGACCTGCGCCGCGCGTGGGAGCTACGCCTGAGCAATAATGTCGTTGAGGACTTTCTCGGCGGCGCGCCCGCGCAGGTGCCCGAGCGCTACGACAGTAGCTCCCCCATCGAGCTGCTACCGCTGGGGGCCAAACAGGTGCTCATTCATGGCGTCGAGGATGATATCGTGCCCATCGAGATCAGCCGCCGCTACCACGAGGCCGCCACGCGGCTGGGCGACGAGGTTGCGCTGCACGAGTTGCCGCGCCTGGGGCACTTCGAGCCCATCGAGCCGGGCTCCGCCGCCTGGCCCGCCGTGCGCGACGCGGTGCTAGGGTTGGTTGGCGGTTAAATGGCACGACTGTTATTTGATCTCGATTCCTGCGACAAGTTCGACAAACTCCCTGCGCTCGGGCGTCAGCCAGCGGCTCCCCGCGCGGTCGTAGAGTACTAGAATCAACTGGTAGCGACCAGGGGGGAGCGCGGACGGCAGGTCAAGCTGGTAGCGATCCAGCAGTTCCTCGCCCGCCCGCCACTGGGAGGAAGGATAGAAATCGTTGTAGGCGATGTGATCCGCCTGGGCATAGAGCTGTCCATCCGCCCCGATGAGCTGCACCGAGGCAAAGAAATCCTCGTCCATCTCAGCCAGCGCGCGCCAAAAGAGCGTGAGGTGCAAGGGTTGTCCGCGATTCACGGTAGCTCCTGGCTCCAGCGTATAGCCGCGCAGCGCGACGCGCCCCGGCCACTCGTGGGCCAGCGGCATCTGCGGGGTCGGGTCCGTGTCGAAGGTGACGCCCGCCTGCGGCATCTCGAAGAGCAGCAGGTCGATCTCGCCAAACTCCCCGAAAACGATGTGGCGCAGCGTGTGCCCCACGAGTTGATCCAGGACCATCCCCGCTGGGTCCGCGAGTTCCCGCTGCCAGAGCACCAGCCAGAGCCGCCGATGCTGCGCGGCTGCCTCGTTAAGCGTCGCGAGGTCGCGGTAGTTCAGCGGGTCGTCCACATTGTGGATGATATTGTCGGGCATGGGGTAGAGCGCAAAAGTCTCGCCTAGGAAGTAGCGCAGGATGGGATGGAAGTGACCGCCCACCAGCACGATGCCATCCTGCGCCGGGTCGCCATGTTCCTGAATGTAGCCGCTCACCGCGCGGAAGTCGGGTCGGAAGAAGGCGGGGTCATAGAACTGGTTGTAACCGCCCAGCCCCATGTAGCCGAATAACAAAAGCAGCAAGAGACCATACGCTGCCCCGACCGGCCGCCAGCGCTTCCAGAGCGCGTGCCAGCTCATGGCGAAGAGCAGGAAGAAGAAAGGCAGCGCCGCGATGGTGTAGCGCGAGGTGTAGCGCGTGCGTTCCAGCGACGCCAGCAGGATGCCAACGACGGGGGCCAGGGCCCCTGTCAGCGCAAAGCGCCAGGGCCATTCGAGGCGCTGCCAGAGCGCGACCAGGAGTGCCAGCACCGCCAGAGCAAGGAAGAGCAACGCCCCCTGCCACAGTGTCGGGCTGGCCTCGCCCACGGAGAAGGCTTGCACCATCTGCCAGAGCAGCGTCGGAAGCGGCACGGTGCCGCGAAAGTAGAGCGCCGTCGAGATAGCCGTCTGCCGCGCGGCCCAGAACCAGGGCGCGGTGAGTAGCAGGGAGATCCCATTGGCGAGTAGCCAGGGACGAATCGTTTCCCAGGGGCCGCGCCGGAGAAGAAAAATCCCCAGCAGGAGCAGGTTCAGGGCGAGCAGGGTGAAGGCGCTGTAGATGTGCGCGAGGAGCGTCAGTGCCTGGACGATGCCCAGCGCCAGTGTTTCTTTCCACGACAGGCCGCGTGGCACCCGCTGCAACAGCAGCGCCGAGGCCAGCATCAGCGCGCTGAGCCAGCCATAGGTGCGCACCTCCTGGGCATAGTAGATGTGCATCGGACTGAGCGTTAGACCAAGCGCGGCCAGCAAGCCCACGCGCGGCCCGCCTAGCTCCCGCCCCAGCCGATAGCAGAGCCCCACCGCCAGCACCGAGCCCATCACCGAGAGGTAGCGCAGCACGTAGGGCGACTCCCCCGCCAGCCGCATCCACCCCGACACGAGCAGATAGTGAAAAGGGATCGGGCTGACGACCTGGAGCGCCGCCAGTTGCTCCCCCAGTGGCATCTTGGCGAAGTAGACCGTAAAGCCCTCATCGTACCAGAAGCTCTGCGCCGTCAGCCGAAAGAGGCGCAGCGCAAAGGCGAGGAGGAGAACAGCAGCAGGGAACAGGGAGCGGTTAGAGCGGTTAGAGCGTTGGAGCATGGAGAGATTCAGCCTGGTTCTGCTAGAATTTGTGGTTGAGTCATGGCTCTGCGTGGCGGCCCTCACCCCCACGTCGCTTCGCTCCGTGTCCCCTCTCCCGAAATCGGGAGCGGGGCGGCCGAAGGCCGGGGAGAGGGCTCCGCTAGCACGCTTCCCAATCTTCCATACCACAAATTCCGTCAGAAGCAGGATTCAGCTATTTCAGAGTTTGACCAATGAAACTGACAATCGCCGTGTGCGGCCCTCTCCCGAATTGGGAGAGGGGACGGCTGAAAGCCGGGGGTGAGGGCACCTTGCAGAGCGATTCAAAAGTCGGGATTGCCCCGGCGTAATGCGTGACTTGCCAGAGTCACGCATTATGCCTCAAAACGGCAAAGCGAGAGGAATGATGAGCAGGGCGAGAAAGCCGATAATCAACGTGATAGGCACACCCACGATGGTAAAGTCGCGGAAGCGATAGTTGCCTGGCCCCATGATCAACAGGTTCGGAC
>JACCSL010000991.1 GCA_013812995.1 Ardenticatenales bacterium
TGGGTTGTAGGGAATCAGGCCTCGGGGCGACCCACGAGGGTGGGGCGCTGAATGTTCACCTCGGCCTCGCCAACAAATTCTCCATTGACGAAAAGCTGGACGTTCCACCGGCCCGGCTCCATGCGCGGTGCGTAGTCCAAAAGCTGGATCATCTGCTGGCCGCGCGCCTGCTCCGTCCACTCAACCGGCGGCTGCTGGTAGCGCTCGTTGTTGACCGTGAGCACATACTGGACCATGTCCCCCTCGCTCACCCCGTTGAGATTCGCGAAGAACCACAGCTCCTCGGACTCAAGGGAGAGCGTATTCCCGCAGAGCGCCTCGTTGCAGAACCGGGACTCGGCCAAGCAGGGGGCGTCGGGCGTGGCAAGGAGGCCACAGGCAAGCCAGCCGCTCGTGCCATCCGTCTGCTGAACCAGGTACCACAGGTGACCACAGGCCATTCGTTTCCCAACCATCTCGACCATCGTGTTGGTGGGGAGCGCGTGGCCGGTCATCCGGGCACCACAGGGCGCAACGAGGAAGGTCACCGTCGCATCCTCGCCCAGGACCAGCGTCTGCCCCGTGGCGGCGAGCATGTCAGCGCCCCCGCCCTGCGCCTCCTGGGGCGTGGGGTGAGCAGCGATCAGGTGGGTTGTTAAGGTTGCCCCCTCGACCTCTGCAAAGGCGGGGAGCGTCGGCATCAGGTTGGTGACGACAATGAAGGCCACGCAAACCAGGACAGAAAGAGCAAAAATAGCGGTCAGTTTTTTCCAGATCATAGTGTTCATCTCGCGCTCCTTTACTCGGTAAAGGAAGTGATGTAGGGAGCATTGAAGGCTTTAATGCAAGGTTGTTGCCACCGATTTTGGACTGCTAACTGAGGCCAGTATAACAGTTGGGCGCGACATCAACTGTCGCATGGCACCAACGAACCTTAAATTTATTGCTTTCAACACCGGGAATGGATTTCGATTCTCTTGTGTGAGTCGAAGCCCTTCCGCGCGAGACGATGTCTGCTAGAAGTGCGAGGGGAGCCTCGACTCAGGTACCATATATCTGCTGTTTAGTACACTCTGGCATTTCTGCCGTCCTTTCTGCGAACCCGTCAGGGGCAGCTCGGTTGATGGCGAGGACTATAACACACTTTGTTGAGGAATGCAAGCCTTTTTGTTGAATTGATGTTGACTGGATGTGAACTACTCACGAAACTGGCTATTTTCATGCGCTGCGAAGAGCGATTCGAGCTTGAGGCGCTGGTATTTCCCCGTACTGGTCACGGGAACCACATCGCCAAAGACAATGACTTTCGGGCTCTTGGAAAAGGGTAGCTTCTCACGCGCCTGGCGCATGATCTCCTCCTCGCTCACGCTGGCTCCCTCCTCCAGAACGATGTACGCGCCCACCTCTTCCCCATAATATTTGTTGGGGAAGCCTACCGCGAGCCCGATCTTTACGCCGGGGATGGCCGTCAGCACCTCATCGATCTCGAAGGGCGAATAGTTCACCCCGCCGCGAATAATCAGCTCCTTGATGCGCCCGGTGATAAAGTAAAAGGGCCGCCCCTGCTCGTCCTCCACCATGAAGCCCTCGTCGCCCGAGCGGAACCAGCCATGCGCGAAGCAGTCGGCGTTGGCGTCGGGGCGGCGGAAGTAGCCCTGCATGATGTTGTGGCCGCGAATGACGATTTCGCCCTTGTGGTCGGGGCCTGGGGGCAGGATGTTGCCCTCGGGGTCGTGGATTGCCATCTCGTTGGGTATAATGGGTACACCGATGGAGGGGTAGCCGTAGTCCCGCATCCACTGCTTGTGCTGCGCCTCCGTGAGGTCCAGCGGGAGGAAGCAGGAGTAGCAGGTCGTCTCGGAGAGCCCGTAGCCGTGCATGATGGGCAGGTGAAAGGTATCCTCGAATTCCTGGCCCAGTTGCACCGTGAGTGGCCCCGCCCCGCAGATAAAATGGCGGAAGCCGGAAAGATCATACTGTTTAAAGTCCTGCTGCTTGTTCTCCGCCTCCAGCAGGTAGGCGAGCAGTGTGGGGACAACGCTGACAACCTGGATATTTTCATCTTCGACGCGCTGCCAGAACCAGCGCGGGCTGAAGGTGCGGTTCAGCACGGTAGAACCGCCGAAAAGGACAGGTGTGATGAGCGTGACCAGAACGCCGTTGACGTGGTGGATGGGTAGCACACACATGGTGTGCTGCTCCGCCGTCATCTGGTGCCACGCCAGAACACCCTGTGCGTCTACGAGGAGGTTGTACTGGTTGAGCAGCACGCCCTTGGGAGCCCCGGTGGTGCCGGAGGTATAGACGATGATCGCTTCCTGGGTATTATCGAAGGGCTGCGGCGGCGTGAAGAAGCCCGCGTACTCGCCCTTTTCCTGGCCGAAGTGGCGATCCGCGCCCGGCTCAAGGCTCTCGCCGCCGACCTGCACCACGGTTTCAAGCGTGGGCACCTCGCCACGAGCCTGGACCACGCGAGCCAGATACTCGGGGCGCACGAAGGCAGCCTTGCACTCGGCGTTGTGCATGATGAAGGCGACCCGCTCATCGTCCTCCCCGACGTTGACGGGAACCACGGTGACCCCCAGCGCCCAGGCTGCAAAGTAAATCACCACGGTATCGGCGTGGTTGTGCGCCATGTTGGCGATGCGATCTCCGGGGCGCAGCCCCAACGCCTCAGCCATGTAGCTGGCGGCCTGGTGAACCGCGTCGCGGAACTCAGCGTAGCTGTGGTAAGTGGCCTTGTCGGCCTCGTCGTAGTAGGTCAGGTAGCGTTTGTGGGGGGTGGCTGCGGCGCGCTCGTTGAGCAGGTCGCCCAGGGTTCCCTGGTAGCCCATCTGCTCCTCCGGTGGCTGCCCTTTGTAGCTGCGCGCCGCGTGGAGCTTCGGCAGGACGTCGTCGGCCATGTGCTCGGTCATTGTTCTCTCCTCGTTGAGTGGCTTTTGGCTAGCCTACTGAGGAGCAGGGGAATTGGCAAGCAGGGGATGCTTCCTGAGCGGGAACGCGGTATGATGGTGCGTGGAGGTGATAGATGAGAATCATTTTTCTGGGCCTACTCGCGCTTTGGCTGGGTGGCTGCGCGCCCACCCCGTCGCCCGTGGCCGAGCAGCGCCCCAGTGCCACGGGGACAGCGCTGCCAAGTGGCACTGCCACGCGCACGATCAGGCCCAGCGCTACGGCAATGGTTTTCCGGCAACTGACAGCGACGCTCAGACCAACCACGACGCCGACCTATGTACCACTTCCCACACTCACCAGCACGCCGGTGCCGCCGCTACAGGCGCACACCTGGGAGCCTGAGCCCGTCCTGATGTTGCTTTATGGTTATGGCGGGGATGGAGGGCTGGGATTCTCAGCATTCCTACCTTTCGTTTTGTACGGCAATGGAGAATTATTTCTGACAAGATCGCTTCGGGTGAAGGGTGAATGGAAAATATACGTGTTGACCAAACAATTGGAGCGGAAAGAGATATGTGTCCTACTCAACACAATTGATCAAATGGGCTTCTTTGATTACGACCCTGCGACATATGAGGCGAACAAGGTACCGTTCGATGGATCATCAGGTACACATGCTTGGCGCTCGAAGGAAGTCGCTCTCTACGGGCTTGATTCGTTGATACAACATCTAAAAGTAGATCCGCATTTCTGTGATGGATGTCCCCCGCTTCCTACCATTCTTCCAGCGCTTTGGAATACCCATGACCTATTAAGTCAATACCCGGAATACGCTGAAGGGTTGGAAATCTACCAACCTAAGCGGCTAGTCGTAGACATTGATGAGATAGAATCTACTTCTGAGGGGGGTCAGTGGCCGCTGGCCTCACCCACTCTCGCAGAACTGGTTTCGGAAGGACATACGATCATTCTGGAAGGAGAAGCAGCGCGGAGTATTTATGAACTTTTCGGTCAACAGATTCACAACTCGATGGTGTGGCATGAGGGAGGCAAGAGCTATAGGGTTTCAACGCTTCCTTTACTGCCTTACCAAGAACTACCTGGTTCTGATTACTACATTCAGCCACTCCTTGGTGCGCCGCCACCCCCGTCCACACTCAGCTGCTCGCCGGAGGATGGGCTGCTGGAGTTGCCAGCAACCCCGTAAACCATGACAATCGCGGCGTACAGTCCAAGAAGAAGCGGGGAGAATCAACATGCAATCAGCTTTTGTGACACGAGAGAAAATCCTTGACGCGCTGCGGGCAGCGCTGGAGCCGCTGGAGTATGTCGATGCGATGTGGCAGGCGGGCGCGGCGGCCTTTGGGCGCGTGGATGAGTGGTCCGACATCGACCTCCTGGTGGTGGTGGACGATGAGAAGGTGGCAGAGGTAAGCGCCGTCATCGAGGAAACGCTCGCGAGCCTCTCGCCCATCGACCTGAAGCTGCCCATGCCCAGCCCACACGGGCATACCGAGACATTCTACCGCCTGCGAGAGGCGAGCCCCTTCCTACTCGTGGACCTCTCGGTGATTCCGCGCAGCAATCCCACCACGTCCCAGGAGCGAGAAATTCATGGCACACCAGTGGTCCACTTCGACAAACGCGGTGTGACGCAGGCAAAGCCGCTCTTGGCTGAGGCGGAGGTGGCCCGACTGCGGGCGCGGCTGGCGACCCTGCGCGGCGTAACGGAGCTGATCAATGTCCTCACGCTGAAGGAGCTGAACCGGGGCAACCACATGGAGGCCCTGGCCTTCTACCACGCCTTCACGCTGCGCTCCCTTGTCGAACTGCTACGCATCAAGCATTGCCCGGCACGCAGTGACTTCCACACGCGTTATCTCTACTACGATCTCCCCTCGGAGGTGGTCCAGCGGCTAGAGGGCTTCTTCTTCGTCGCGAGTGGCGAGGCGCTACGCGAGAAGCAGGCGCAGGCCGAAGTGTGGGTCCGCGAGGTGATTGACTCCATTGAGTTGAAGGAGAGAGGCGATGCCCACCCCGCTGCTGGTTGACCATGCCGCTTTGACTCTCCATTTCCCCCCAGGTATTCGCCTGAGTGATGACGAGTTCTTTGACTTCTGCCAGGCGAACCGCGACCGCTCGACCACGGACAGCCTGAAAGTGCTCAAGGAAAAAATGGAGGAATATATCGCAAACGGGGTACAACTGGGCTGGCTCCTCGACCCTGAGCAGCGACAGCTTTATGTCTACCAACCAGATCAGACAGTGGACCTACTGAATGATCCCAAAAGTCTCTCCGGGGAGGCTACTTTGCCAGGATTCGCGTTTGATCTTCTATCCATCTGGGAGCCAGGAGTCTAACCATGCCCACGATTCAGCTCAAGGCCAAGCGAGAACGCGCCGTCCAGCAGCGCCATCCGTGGCTCTTCTCCGGGGCGATTGCCCACGCCGACGCGCAGCCGGGCGAGGTCGTGTCGGTGCAGTCCGCCAGCGGGGAGCATCTGGCGTGGGGCTACTACAACCCGCAGTCTCAAATCCAGGTGCGGCTGCTGCGCTGGGGCGAGGCGCAGCCGGACCGCGCATGGTGGTGGCGGCAGTTGGAGCGTGCTATCTCTGCCCGCGCGCCGCTCCTGGCCGATGGACGTACCAGCACTGTGCGGCTCATCAACGCGGAGAGCGATGGACTGCCCGGCCTGGTCGTGGACCAGTACGGTGAGTGGCTGGTGCTCCAGGCACTGACGCTGGGTATCGACGGGCGAAAGGCATGGCTGGCAGAGATGCTGCTGGAACTCACGGGCGCGCGGGGCGTATGGGAGCGCTCCGACGAGAGTGTGCGCAAGCTCGAAGGGCTGCGTATGGCGTCGGGGCCGCTGG